>CAUJKL010000708.1 GCA_963204995.1 Planctomycetota bacterium
CTGCGTCAGCATCGGCCCGCCGAGGCGCGAAGCCATTTAACCGCTTGCCTCGCTCAAGGCCGCGACTTTGTCTGGTTGTACCTGCTGCGTGGATTCGCAAACGGCGAATTGCAGGCGTTCGACGCGGCCGATGCCGACTTCCGCAAAGCCTTGCAGATGCCGCTGGACGAGAATTCGCGTTACGTATTGTTCGTGAATCGGGGCGTCTTGCGAATCCGCCAAGATCGATTCGAAGATGCGATCGCCGACTTGAACGAAGCGATCAAGCTGAAGCCCACCGAGTATCAGGCGTTCGTCAACCTGGCGCAGGCTTATCGGCGTCAGAACGATCTGGACTTGGCAATCGCACAGCTCGATCTGGCGATCACGATTCAGCCGTCACTCGATCAGTTGTACCGACTGCGAGCCCGGCTGCATGTCGAACGTAACGAATCGGATGCCGCTCTCGAAGATTTTGACACGGCGATCCGACTGGCCAGTGCGAACAGTCCCTTACTGGCGGACGACTACGTGGAACGCGGGCGATTGCTGTTGCTCGCCGGTAAGCACGAAGCGGCGCTGGCATCTTTGGACGCGGCCTTGAGACTCCGCGAAGCACATTCGCTGGCGCAACGACTCCGTGCCGAGACGCTATTTCGCCTGGGGCGGTTCGATGAAGTGATTACGGCCTTCGACCGATATCTGGAAACCGGCAAACCGCTGGAGTCCGTCTATCGAGGCCGAGGGCTGGCCAAATCGGAACTGGGTGCGTATCCAGGCGCGATCGAGGATTTCACCAAAGCTTTGGAGTTGCAACCGACATCCGCCGTGCAGGCCTACCGAGGCTGGATGCACGTCGTCGTGGGTGCCACGCAATTGGCCGAACGCGACTTTGCACTAGCCATCGAACTCGACGCAGCCAATGGCGATGCACATAACGGCCGCGGGTTCGTGCGAGCGATTCAAGGCGACTTCGCCGGTGCCATCGAAGATGCAGAGAATGCGTTGAAACTCGGGCCGCGTTCACCGCAGTTGGTCTACAACGCTGCCCGGATACACGCCCAATCCGCTCGCTCGGGCGACTTGCGAGTCTTTGACCTCATCCGCGAATCGTTGTCGCTGCTTCCTCAAGACGGACGCGTTGCATTCTGGTCCCGTCAGGTCCGCACCGATGCGGCACTGGATTCGATTCGTCGATATCCGCAATACCTGCAAATGGAACGTGAACTCTTGACTCAGAACTAATACTTCACAATGCGTGGCCCCTCCCCTTCCCGCCGCAGAAAGCCTTGCCGTTCGCCATTTCGACGGCTGCTCGACATGGAGCGGTTGGAACTGCGCGCGTTGCTCAGCGCGACGGGCTTCGATTCAATGCCGGCCCTGGTGGCGGATTTGTCGCCCGTTGATTCTGGTGTATACACAACGACGAGCGGCTCTCTCGTCAGCACCGAACAAGTTGACGTGTACACCTTCACGGTCAGCGAGCAACTTGGGATCGGGCGACTGATCGCAGGCGTTAGTACCAGCAGCGGCGACTTTCATCCGCGGCTTACGCTTACAGGCCCGAATGGCACCTTGTTGGTTCAGTCGGATAGTGGCCGGATCACTCAGCATTTGGAACAGGGTTCGTACTCACTTAGCGTCTCAGCTCAAGCGGGATTGGGAAGTTACCGCATGACGACGGAGTTCTCGTCGGCGAGCCGGCCACTCGCGCCGCTTGTTGCTGGCAAAGGAACCAGGTCGGTCGAACTGAGCGATCTCAATCGAGACGGCATCTTAGACGTCGCGGCCACGAACTTCACCGACAACTCGGTGAGCGTCTTCCTCGGCATCGGAGATGGCACGTTTCAACCGGCGATCGTCTTCGAGACCGGCCCCGGTCCCATTTCGGTTACCATCGCGGACGTTAACGGCGACGGTCACCCCGATTTGCTGACGGCCAATAAGTACAACAACTCGGTCAGCCTGTTGATCGGTAACGGTGATGGTTCGTTTCAGGACGAGGCTGGCTTTCCAGTGGGAACTCGCCCGAGCGGCGTCGCCGCGGCGGACATCAACGGCGACGGGATTCCCGACCTCATCGCCTCCAACTACACCGACAGTACCGTCAGCGTCCTGCTTGGCAACCCAGACGCGACCTTCCAAGATCAACAGGTGTTCGCCACGGGGCTCGGGCCGGGTCGGCTGCACATCGCGGATCTAAATGGCGACGGCGTTCCCGACGTTGTGACGCCCAACTACTACTCGTCGACCGTGAGCGTGTTGCTGGGCCGCGAAGATGGCTCGCTTGAAGACCAGCAAAGCTTCGCGACCGACGGTGGTCCCTATTCGATCGCCGTCGGTGACATCAATGGCGATGGGCACCCGGACGTGGCCACGTCGAATTACGTCGCCCGTACGGTAAGCGTGCTGCTGGGCAAGGGAGACGGAACGCTTGCACCGCAACGGCCGTTCGCCACGGCCCAGGCACCGTACGCCCTGGCGATGGCAGACATCAACGGTGACGGGCGACCCGACATCGCCACCGTCAGCTTTGTCGACAACAGCGCGAACGTGCTGCTCGGCCAGGGTGACGGCACGTTGGGCGAGCCGTTACGTGTCCCAGCTGGAAGAGGCGCGGGCGTCATCGCCTTGGGCGATATGGACGGTGACGGGCGACCAGAGATCGTCACTGCTAACTTCTTCGAAGACACCGTGAGCGTCCTGCCGGGGCGAGGCGACGGCACATTCTCGACTCCTTCTGTCGCTCCTTTGACCACCGCCAACCTTCGTCCTTACGGAGCTGCGACCGCAGACCTGAATGGGGATGGATTGACCGACATAGTTACCGCGACAAAAGGAGACAACAGTGTCAGCGTCTTGCTGGGAAACTCCGACGGCTCGTTCCGCACCAAGCAGTCTTTTCTTGCGGGGCTGAATCCGAACGGATTGGCCGTGGCAGATGTCAGCGGCGATGGCATTCCCGATGTCGTTACGGCCAACTACACCGACAATACGACCAGCGTGCTACTGGGCAGGGGCGACGGTACATTTAACCCGCCTCAGCACTTGCAAGTCGGTGCCAAACCTTATAGCGTCACGATCGCGGACGTCACTGGTGACGGGGTTCCGGATATCATTCTGCCGAACTCCGGTGACAGCACGTTGAGCATTCTTGCCGGCCGAGGCGACGGTACTTTCTTGGACCATCAGATTCTGGCCATCGAGACAGGAACGGAATCGAATCGAAACGTGACGTCGGTGACAGTCGCCGATTTCAACGCGGACGGCAATCTTGATCTTGCCGTTGGCAATTTTAACTCAACTTCTGTCCCTGTGTTGTTGAGTAATGGCGATGGAACTTTCCAGCCTCAGCAGACGTTGGACGTTGGTTCGCTCCCGGTGTGGTCCATTGCAGGCGATGTGAACGGCGATAACAGCAAAGACTTGATCGTCGCCAACTTGGGAGATGGGACGATCAGTGTGCTGCTGAACCGCGGCGACGGGTCGTTTCTGCCGCAACAAGCCTTTCCTGCGGGCGAAGCCATTTCACTGCTCACGACAGGCGACTTCGATGGTGACGGAATTCTCGATGTCGCCACCGGCAACTTACGCACTCATGTTGGCCACCTGTTGCTAGGCAACGGAGACGGAACATTCCAAACACCACGGACGTTTCCGGTCAATACTTCGATCACGGGATTGGAAGCCGTCGATCTTAACGCTGATGGTCGACTCGACTTGATCACCTACGATCACACCGGGAACTCGATCTCCGAAATATTCGGCAACGGCGATGGCACGTTTCGGCTTGGCCCGACGCTGGAACTGAGCAAGAACCGGTTTGCCGTGTGGGTGGCCGACGTGAACGGTGATGGCAAGGCCGACATCGTCAAGACGAACCTGCTGCAGAATGAGATCAGCATCGAGTTGGGTAATGGAACCGGCACCTTCGAACCGGGAGTCGCTCGCGACGTCGGTGTGCAGCCCACCGCGATTACGGCGACAGATCTCAATGGAGACGGGCGGACAGACTTGATCGCCGCGAATTCAGATGACGATTCGTTGTCGGTCCTGCTGGGCAACGGCGACGGCACGTTTAACATTGCCAGAGCTTTCCCGGCGGGACGCAGCCCGCGAGCGGTAGCGGCGGCGGATGTGAATGGTGATGGCATCCCCGATCTGTTGGTAGCTAACTACAACGACGACACGGCGAGCGTGTTGTTGGGTCTCGGCGACGGTTCGTTTGCCGCGCAAAAGACCGTGCCGGTCGGTCTGCGGCCCTACGCGCTGGCAGTGGCGGACATCAACGGCGACGGGATACTCGACCTCCTCGCTACCAGTGCCACTGACAATACCGTCGCCGTCTTGCTCGGCACTGGCCACGGTTCGTTCCAACCGCATCAGGCGTTCTCCGTCGGGCGACAACCGCTTTCGCTCGCAGTCATGGATACCAACGGTGACGGCAGTCTCGATGCGGTCACTGGCAATGCCGCCGACGGCACCGTGAGCGTTCTCTTGGGCAATGGCAACGGAACATTTCTTGGTCAACTTGTTTTGGCTGTCGGCCCCACTCCATTTTCGATTGCAGCAGCGGATGTTGATGGCGACGGACGAGTGGACCTGATAACGACCAGCTTTGACGACAACGCCGTGAGCATTCTGTCGGGCAACGGCGACGGTACTTTTCAGCTCCCCCAGTTCGTCAGCGTCGGCTCGTCACCGGTGCAAGTCGTCGCGGCGGATGTCAACAATGACGGCAGGCCCGATCTGGTGACCGTCGGTAATCGCGATGAATCCACCGGTGCGCTCTTGAGCGTCGGCGATGGTGCCTTCCAGTTCGCCACGACGGCCACCGAAGTCGGCTTGCGAAACACACCTCTCCGCGCGGACCTCGACGACGACGGCATCCTCGACAGCATCGTTTTGGACCGATCCGGCAACATTCTATTCCGCAAGCGACTAGCCATCACGGGCAACTCGCTGGCTCCTCCAGTGATCCTCAACACGGGATACCCCGCGCGGGATATTGCCGTTCTACGAAGCGGTTCGGGAGTGGCGATCGCTGCCGCTGACGCCCGTTTTGATCCAGCGCTGTCGGTCGACGAGTTCGTCTTTCCTTTGTCGAGTTACACCATCGATGCCAGTGGCGAAGTGAAACGCCACGTCGCCGCTTCGACCACCGAACTGCCGGCTCGTCTGGTCGCAGCCGATTTGACTGGCAACGGTCTGGACGATTTGATCGCAGCCAATCCACTAGACGATACGGTCACGATCGCCATTCAAACATCGACAGGCCGATTTTCCACGCCACTCACTTTGATGACCGGTATCGTACCGTCCGACATCTTCGTCGCCGATGTCAATCAAGATGGGCTGCCAGATGTCTTGGTCAGTAGTCAGGCGTCGGGCGATGTCACCGTGCTGCTGAACGACGCCTCACACCGGTTCACCGCATCACTGCGATTCCGAGCCAGTACGCAACCGTATGCCGTGGATGATTCTTCCGGCAACCTCGCCGTGAGTTCATTTGCTCAGTCGGTCAGTCTGGCGTCGGGCGATTTTACCGGCGACGGCCACGAGGATGTCGTGGTCGTCAATCGCGGAGCACACAGCTTTACCGTGCTGGAGGGAAACGGCCGCGGCGGCTTTGAAAACCCACGGTTGGGGTTGACGACGTCCACGAGTGACGGGTTCGCGGTCAACCATCGTCCAGGGGCAGTGAAGGCTGGCGACTTCAATGGCGACGGCCGATTGGACTTGGCGGTGCTGATGGAGGACACAGGTCAGGCTTGGATTTACACCGGCATTGGTAACGGAACGTTCAACCACGTTTTTACGATTCCTGCCGGCGATCTCGCGACGGGACTCTCCATCGTGCCGAGCCTGACGTCTAACTTCTTGGATCTGCTGATCGGTAATGGTTTCGGCGACGTGTTGCACCTCGAGGGCAAAGGCGATGGTACGTTTCAAATTCAGGGACGGCGCGTTTCGCTGTCCGTCGTGCCAGACTTGTTTGGGCCTGGTCAGGCCGGGGTGCTGGTCGGAAATCAGGAAGACAATCGCGTCACCGTCCAGACGCAGATGCCCGGCGGAACCGAGTTCGCCGCCATTGAAACGCTGGACGAAGCCGCTTCCTCAGGTCGACTCGCGCCCGGAGATGTGCGCTGGGCTCTCTTGGCGGAGGACTCATCGCTTCCCGACGCCATCGTTGTGAGCACGGGCAGCAACGCCGTCATCGTCTATCACACGACCGCGATTACGAACGGTGTGCCGGTGTTCGCACCGAAGCCGCATATGTACTTCGTGGGAACTGCTCCGGCGAGCGTTACTCTTGCCGACATTAACGACGATGGCGTTCCTGACATGTTGGTAGCAAATCGAGGAAGCAACGATGTCTCGGTGCTGTTTGGTGCCTATGACAGCGACGGATCGTGGCGGGGAGTCCCCGGCCCGCGTTTGCGCAGCGGAGGTGCTGGCCCGATCGCGGTGACGGTTCGTGAAATGAACGGCGATGACATCGAGGATCTGGTCATCATGAACGGCCAAGGCGTCACGTTCACGCTGGTGCCAGGCGTTGGGCAGGGCTTCTTCGACGACCGAAGTCCGCGAACGCTGTTGAGTCTCGGCCATGCCATCGTCGAGCCGCCCAGCTTTGTCGGCGACAGCGGCATCGGCTTTGCCGTTACCATTGGCGGCCTGCTGACCAAGTTCGATTTGAGTAAGCCAGACAACGGCGCATCGGTGGTCTTTTCTGCCGAACAAGTGTTGGCGGCGCGAGCCATCGCATCCGACCAGGTCGTCGTGGCGCTGGCCGATGGCAGCGTGAAAGTGCTAGAACCTGATGGCGACCTCTTCGTTGTCACTTCCGTGCTGGAAACCCGATCGGGCGCGCGCAGCTTGCCAAGTTCGCTGGTTGTGTTGCCGACTGGAGCCGGACAGTTCCAAGTGCTTGTCAGCAGCCAAGGCTCGGATGCGGTTTCTGTGTTCGGGGCCGCCAAACAAACCCGATCACCGTTATCCATCTTCGTCCCGGTCGCCGCCACTTCCAGCAACTCTTCGAACAGCGGTGCTGGGCTGGCGGCGAGTTCTGTGGCAAGTGCGACGACGGCCACGCGTGGCCTGTCCTTGTCAAGCTTTTCGGCATTCAATGGTTCCAGAGGAACGAACTGGAGCGTTGCAGGGCTCGTCTCGGTCGAGGGAAACAGCTACTCCGCGGTTCCCTTGCTCGACTTCGGTTCGCTCCGCGATAACGAGGACGGCGATGGCCGCACGCGGATGCCGTGGCTATCCATGCTGCACCGGATTGGCGACACTTCGCCGCTGACGCGGTTTATCACTGGGCTCGACGAGTTGATCGCCGACTACCTTCGCGACGCGGAAGAACTAGAGCGGGCAGATGCCAGCGAGGATTTGGAGTATGATCCCTGGGACGAGGATCTGTTCTTCCCTCCACTGCTTGATCTGCCGTCAGTCGAAGATGTCGATTCGGACGAAAAGGTAGAGAAAGATGAAACGGCGAACATTGACCCTGAGAAGGAAAGACAACGGCAGGCCGAGTCTCAAGCAAGCGCAGAGACACCGACTGACACGAGCCACCAAATGCCAGAACCGGCCGAGGACTATGCGGCCGTGACCGACTTGCTCATGACGACGGACATAGATTGGGAACCGCAGGCGGAACCTGCGGAGAACTCGCGATCACCCGAAGCTGCCGCAGACTTGGCCCAGCCACAGCAAGAATGAGCCACACCGATTCCTCCGCCGCTGTCCCCGACGCCCCTTGGGTGGAAGTCATCGGCTCGCCGCGTCTCCCGGACTGGCTGGCCGAGAAGCGAGTTAGTCTGGCCTTCACCACTTATCAAACGGGCAAGCTCTTCCTGCTCGGCCTGCATCCCGAGGGCCGTCTGGCGGTGTTCGAACGTACCTTCAACCGCGCGATGGGATTGTGGGCGGATGGCCAGACAATGTGGCTGAGCACGCTGTTTCAACTCTGGAAGTTTGAGAATCTCTTGCAGCCCGGCGAAACTTACCAAGGGCACGATCGTCTGTACGTGCCGAAGACCGGGCACACAACGGGCGACCTGGATATTCACGACGTGGCGATTGATGGCGATGGTCGTGTCGTGTTTGTGGCCACGGGGTTCGGTTGCATCGCGACGCTTTCGGATCGGTCAAGTTTCACACCGCTGTGGCGTCCGCCCTTCCTCAGCAAGCAAGCTGCCGAAGACCGCTGCCATCTCAATGGAATGGCGATGGCCGAGGGCCGCCCTCGCTACGCTACGGCCGTCAGCACGAGCGACGTCGTCGACGGCTGGCGAGACCGACGCCGTGACGGTGGCGTCGTCATGGAAATCCCCGATGGCCGCATTGTCGCCACTGGGTTGTCGATGCCGCACTCGCCACGCTGGTATCGCGACCGACTCTGGCTACACGATTCCGGTACGGGGCATTTCGGCAGTATCGATCTCGACCGAAGAGTCTTCGAACCGCTGACGTTCTGTCCGGGCTACCTGCGCGGCTTGGCTTTCGTCGATGACTATGCGATCGTCGGCATGTCACGCCCGCGTCACGACAAGACGTTCGGCGGCTTGGTACTGGAAGACGAATTGTCCAAACGAAATACAGACGCCCGCTGCGGTCTGTCGATCATCGATCTGCACAGCGGCGACGTCGTCCATTGGTTGCGCGTCGAAGGGATGGTACACGAACTCTACGACGTGGCCGTCCTCCCCGAAGTCACTCGCCCCATGGCGTTGGGATTCAAGACGGATGAAATCCATCGCATGATTTCCATCGGCCAGCCAGGTCAGCTCTAACAGCGTGGGGCTGCGAATATACAAGCACGACGCGCCAGCGAGTGAGTGAGTTAGGAGCAGTCCCGAAACAAATTCTGTACGACGCCCCTGGCACAACCTTCTTCGGCCCCGACCCACCTTCGGCGTGTGCCCGGTCGGTACAACCTCTGCCGGTGCTGTAAAGCTCCGGCAGGAGTCGTGTCAGCCCTATCGGGCTTGTCACACCAATCGCGAAGCGACGGTAGCAGATCACGACACTGCTGCCCAGCGCTTCGCGACTGCGGTGCGCTGTTGCCCTTGTTCCCGCGGGCTGATGCCGGCTGAAGCCCGCAGCTACGTGCTTTCGTCGCTTTCGCGACTGAGACTTGTGGGTTATGACAAGGCCTTGACATTACCCACGTCTTTCGCTCCTTGCGAAGTAGTTGTCGTGGTGGGAAATCCGTCGCCACAGTCCGAAGGACTTTAACAACATAGCCCAGGGTCGCGCAGCGCACCCTGGGATTCATCGAATAAAAACACCGAGGAACCCTGAAAGGGTTCGACAATGATGACGCTGTGAAACCCCTTCAGGGTTTGAAATCTTTTTGTGGAAGTAACCCAGGGTGCGCTGCGCGACCCTGGGCTGTGTTGTTTAACGGCTTCGCCGTACAAGAAAACAATCCGATCGTTGGGTCGTGTAATGTGGGTAACGGCCAAGCCGTTTAGCCCAAGTCGACACACTCGCTCGCTCGACGGCGGAGCATCTGGTCGGTACTCGCCATTGAGAACCAAACTATGCCATTAAAAAACACCCAACAGCACTTGGCCGTTGGGTGTTAGGTAACATCATCGAATTGAGAGCAGGAAAACCCTCGGCGTCTATAGTTTCCCGAGCATCTCCTTGGCTTTCGCCTTCGCCGCTTCGGGATCTGTCATACCTTCCAATGCATCCACATCGGCTAGTAGTTCGGGCTTATTCAACGCTTTGACAGCCGTGCGCAAGTCTTCAGCTCCGCTCCCTAATTCGCCGCTCGCCGCCACACCTTCCAGAATTAACTTGACCGCGTCGCTGCCAGTTGCCTGTGCGGGAGGCTGAACGGCCACGGGCGCAGGACCGCCACCACCGCAACCAACCATCACTAACGCCACCAGAACGAGAGATGCTCGCACGAAATCCATCTTACAAATACTCCTCAAACAAGTAGAACTGCCGCAGCAGAACTAAGGCTTCGAGTTCCAACTACCTATTACGGAATCGAAACGGATTGGCCATCCCCTCGGTTGCCGAGGTGGCAATAGACTTGCCCGTCGATGGTGTTGGTAATAACCGTCACTGATCCATCCGCCAACGCATGCATAGCACCGCCAGGGTGTCGACTGCGGGCAGGAAACACGCCTTGGCTATCCATCCAGCCACATGGGACACATACCTGGCAGGACGGGTATTGCCAGTTCGGTGGTGCAACGGTGTTCATCACTGTCTGAGCTGGCATGGGTGCCATCCAGTCGCGACCACCGTGACTGTGATGGTTTCCGATGCCTGCTAGGCAGGCGATACCGTAAGCTTGAACTTCGGTGGCGTTGTAAAGCACGCCGGTCACAGGCCAGTACGAATCATTGGGAAGAGGAACCTGAGAACCCGGAAAGTTTACCCCTCGAACGATGTCACCTGGTCGGTAGAATCCGTTATCATGATCACCCAATAACTGCTCGCCCATCAGGATCGTATTGGCGGTGCCGTCGGTGATATCTTGCATGGCCCGCTCGAAACCAGTCTCACGCCCAAAGACGCCGTTGTTGCGAGCATTGCTATTACTCCACCCAAGGGCACAACCTTCAGAGACCGCATAGCTACAGTTGCCGGCCTCGACCCCAGATTTAGAACCATCGGACGGGCAAACAAAGGCAGCGATCTTGGTGCGACGCAAGGCGTCAAAATTGCCGGTGCCGGTAAAATTGTGCCGCCAACCCCACACAACGTTCACAGACTTTTTCTGTGTTTCGATCCGATCGTACAGCGGCGACTGTTCCATAAACGGAAGAATCAGTGAATGAGCGCTAAAACCTTCCCAGACCGCAACCTGGGTACCGCCTGCATGCACGAGTCGATTGGAGTAGATGGGGAATTTTTTATGGGTATCGTGATAGTTATGGAATGCCAGTGCAATGTTCTTCATATTGTTCGAGCAGCTCATGCGACGAGCCGCTTCGCGTGCTGCTTGTACTGCAGGCAAAAGCAGCGCCACTAAGATGCCAATGATGGCAATGACCACCAACAGTTCCACCAGCGTGAAACCTCTACTGCGAGATTCGCTCATCATTTCTCCTCACTAGGGATATGCGAATAGCCAAAGACTACGACCATCCCATTAGACTTAACGGCCAGTACTCGTTCAATGGCGCGAAACAATTCTGTGCATTGCGGCACTCGCACGGGGGCGAGATCGCTTTACGGCTTGCGTTCGACGCGGAAAGTGGGAACTCGGATACCTGACAAGTTGTGGTCGCAAGCAGTGAAGCGGGCCGAGGGTCATGGTCTCAGTCGCACGACGTCGGTATTGGGGCTGGATCATGATCCGCTGGAGAAACGCGTTGAAGCGAGGAACTCGACGCGCCGATGCAGATGTGTGACGGATTGGCGCGAAATCTGTCCTTCCC
>CAUJKL010000709.1 GCA_963204995.1 Planctomycetota bacterium
ACTGGCATGGGCGAGTTTCACTTCTTTGATCCGAGGGCAGAGTTTTCGATCGTCGAACGAAAGCTGCCGCACTGGACCCAGCCTGGGACGGTTTGCTTCATCACTTGGCGAACGAATGACTCGCTGCCCAAAGAAGTCGTCGAGCGCTGGCGGCACGAACGGTTTCACTGGCTGCGGCGTCAGGGAATCAATCCCAATGCCGTCAACTGGCGGGAAGAACTCCGACAGCTCGACCTGTCGCTGCAACACGAGTTCTTCGATCACTTTTCGACTCGCTGGCACGACGAACTCGATGCGTGCCACGGAGCTTGCGTCTTGAAAGACCCGGCCAACGCCAGAATTGTGACGGAGAGTCTGTTATACGCTCATGGCGAATTGTACGAATTGACGGACTTCGTGGTGATGCCGAATCACGTTCACCTACTGGCAGTCTTCCTCAGCGAAGACGCCATGTTGGAGCAGTGTGAATCGTGGAAGCATTTCACGGCGCGAAAGATCAATCGGCGGATCGGCGACAGCGGCAGGTTCTGGCAGCAGGACGGTTTCGATCACCTCGTCAGGTCGGAAGAACAATTCGAACATTTCAGGAAGTACATCGCCGACAATCCAAGCAAGGCACGTTTGGCGGACGGCGAGTATGTGCATTGGTCAAAGTAGCCATCACGCTCCGCCGTGATGAGCCTATCACGCCACCCGCCGTCCCTGAAGCGGCGTCCAACGACAGTTCCAACTCAGCTCCGTCAGGCTCGTCACGGCGGAGCGTGGCGGCTACTTTAGGGCCATGTGCTAGCGAACTGTAGGCAAGAAGGAGGCGACTCGGTATACTGGCCCAACCTTATGCTGGCTCGTTCGCGAACGAAAGAGCCGCGTGAGAGAGGACTCGAACAACTTCTTTATCGTGGAGGGAACCATGACCCGCATTCCTCTGAGCGCCGCCGACGAACAATCCCGCAGTCAACAAACTCGACTCGAGATGAGCACCGCCGAAATCGGCCTCTCCGTCCGCACGACCAATTGCCTCGAAGAGCGTGGTATCTTTACCGTGCGAGATTTGCTGAATTGCACGCGAGAAGATTTGCTGAGCATCTCAAACTTTGGCGAAAAAACACTCGACGAAGTGTTTGCCGCTCTGGAAAGTGTGGGCTTCTACCGGCCCAATCACCAGACGAAGATGCCGAAGTAGCGATTTGCAGACGCTCGTTGATGGTTGATGAACAGGAGGAAGCGGAGAAAACAGAGAAAGATAGTCTCCGTTACCTTCGTTACCTTCTGTTCAAATCCCCGACCTGCGTCCTCAAAGCCGGCAGTTGGTGATCTCGGTTTCCAAGATCGCGGTTGCGCCGATCGCTTCCAGCTTGTCCATCACGTCGATGACTTGCTTTCGCTTGACCATCACTTGAACGGCACACCAATCGCTGTCTTCCAGCGAGTTGACCGTTGGTGAATTGAAGCCCGGAGCAATCGATTCGGCCGCAGCCAATTTGGCTCGCGGGATATTGTATTCCAGCAACGACCACGCGCGGGCGATCACTACTCCTTCGAGCCGCCGCACGATGCGATCGGCGATATCGTTGTGACGGGTCTCTTTGTTCTGCACCAGCACGGTTTCATACTGTCCGATGTCGGTGAGGATTCGCAGGCGATTGGCCGCGAGCGTGCTGCCTGTCTCGACCAGATCGACGATGCCTTCGGCGACTCCGAGCGAGATCATGATTTCGACCGAGCCGGATAACTTGACGAGATGGACGTTGGCTTGGTGCTCGTTAAAGAACTGCTCCGTCACGTGTGGAAAGCTCGTGGCCACGCGGCAACCGTTCAGGTCGGCTGGCGAGTGAATGTCCGAATCCTCCGGAACGCAGACCGACAAACGGCACTTGCCAATGCCAAGTGCCAGCCGCGTCGTCAGGTCGACGCCGGCTTCGTCCAGCAAGTCGCTGCCCGTAATCCCCATGTCGATGGCACCTTCGGCACACAAAACAGGAATATCGTCCGTTCGCAGAAAGGTGATATCGATCGGCAACTCGCTGACACGAGCGAATAAACTGCGATCCTGACGGCGGAACTTGAGGCCGGCTTGGACCAGCAATTCTGCGGCTTGTTCGGCCAGTCGTCCTTTGCTTGGCAGGCCAATGCGGAGATTGCTCATTTGGCGTCACCTTTCTGATTGCGAGCGGCTTTTTCGTCCAGCCCCGAGACGCCAAACCGCCGGCCCAGCTCGGCTTCGATTTCTTCCAGCTTGACGCCCTGATGTCCCAGCATCACAAACACGTGATAGATCAGGTCCGCTGTTTCGTAGATAAAGTGGCTGCGGCCTTCGTCGCCCGGTTCACCAGCGGCTTCGATCATTTCGTTGGCTTCTTCGAGGATCTTGCGGCCGATTTTCTCGACGCCCCCCTGGAACAAGCTGGTTGTATACGATCGCTCTGGCGGATGGGCCTTGCGATCCTCGATCGTCGCCATCAATTGTGCGAACGCCGACGGCATCGCCTGGGATTGAGACATCGTTTCGGACACCTTTGCGTTGCAACTCTGACGAGTAGAATCTTTGATGTTAGATACCGATGTGCGAACTGACAATCGCAGGCGGTGAATTGGGGCGAGATTCGACGGTTAATACATCGAGATGAACGACTCAGCAGAGTGACGAGAGGAAAGATGACGTTGGAAAGCTTCAGTCCGCCTGCGAGTGAGACCTTCGCGCCGGTACGCGACTGCTGGTATTTGACCGGAGCCACCGCCAGCGGAAAGACCGGTGTGGGGATCGAACTGGCGAAGCTGCTCAACGCCGAAATCATCTCGTTGGATTCGATGTCGGTGTATCGCGAGATGAACATCGGCACGGCTAAGCCGACCAGCGAGCAACGAGCGGAAGTGCCGCATCACTTGCTCGACGTCGTAGCACCCAACGAAGAATACAGCCTGTCGCAATACGTCCGCGACGCACATCGCATGATCGGTGAAGTTCGCTCGCGCGGGCACGAGGTTCTGTTCGTCGGCGGCACGCCGTTGTATCTGAAGGCACTGCTTCGCGGCGTCTATCCAGGTCCGCCCGCCGATTGGGAGTTCCGTGATCAGATCGAGGCGGAAGTCGAAACCGTCGGTATCGCGGCGCTCCATGCGAGGCTGGAGCAAGTCGATCCACTAGCGGCCGCCAAACTGCATCCCAACGATAAGCGTCGGATCATTCGAGCCCTGGAAGTCTATAAACAAACGGGCCGGCCACTCAGCCACGAACAGATCCACTTTGATGATATCCCGCATGAGAGTTGTAAAGCGTTTGTCATGTCTTGGCCACGGCGAATCCTGCATCGTCGGATTGAGGTGCGCGTCGAGCGCATGTTTCAATCAGGATTGGTCGAGGAAGTGCAGGCCTTGCTCGACCGTTACGGCGACCTTGGCCGAACTGCGTCGCAAGCGGTTGGGTATCGAGAAGTCATCGCGTTTTTGCGGAACGGTCATGACCTGAAGACCACGATCGAACAGGTTCAAGCCCGGACCCGGCAATTTGCTCGTCGGCAAGAGACATGGTTTCGCAATCTCGCCGAATGTGAGTTCGTCGCCATTCACGACGAACTAGCCCCGGCAGAAATCGCTCGGCGGATCGTGGGATAGATAGCTGAATTTGCACGGACGGATCAGTGGACGACTTTCGCAATGCTTACGAGTTGCTGGGAAGGGTTTGGCGCGGATACAATTCAGCCAAGGAGCTAACGCATGTTGCCTGTATTGTTAATCGGAGTCGTAGTACTGGGTGTGATTCTCGGTGCTCTACTTGGACTAGTCTGGTGGATTCGTCGGCAACAAGTCAGTTCGCTGGCGCACGCTCGCGAAACTTTCCATCGGCGTCGGGAATGGCTCGAAGCCGCCTTCGTTAGCAACGCCGAAGCCAGCGGTAAGCCGCGAGGGTTGCGGTGGTTGCATTGCGATTTCGATGATGGGGTGTGTTTCGCGAGAGATCGCCGCACGGGACGATACCGAGCGTTGGTCGGCGTCACGATCAGCTTCGAGGCAATTGCGGGTGGTGGCATGGAAGACGTCGAAGCGGTCGGCAACTTACGTGCTGCGACGGTCGTCTTTCGACTCGACGGGCCTGAATGGCGAGCCGATGGCCGCGCTCTATTCAACTTGAACCCAGCCGAAGCGATCCAGCATTACCAGAACGACCTGGAAACCGTCGAGTAGCCGACGCTAACTCGAGTAGGCCGGATCAAGTCTTCGCAGCTCCGGCGTCGCAGGCAAACCCA
>CAUJKL010000710.1 GCA_963204995.1 Planctomycetota bacterium
TCAACGGTAAGGAAAGACTTATGCGATCAATGTTGTTTGCCGCTCTGGGGTTGGCAATCGGAGCCACCCCCGTCGTACTGCAGGCCGAGGAATCGAAAGACACCTCGGCAGCGAATACGGTCGTTGTCGGTGCCGACGCTCCTGACTTCAAGATCAAGGATGCCGACGGCAAGTTAATCGATCTGAAGAAGCTCACCGAGACAGGCCCCGTGCTCGTGCGCCTGACTTGCGGCTGCTCCGGTTGCGACAAGGAACTCGCTTACTTCCAGTCCTTGCACAAAGAGTACGAAGGCAAGGGGCTGACGAGCCTGGCGATCTTCCGCGAACCGGACGAGAAGGTCGAGAAGTACGTCAAGGAAAAGGAATTGAAGATGCTGTATGCCGTCGACTCGAAGGGCGAGAGTTGGGGCGTTTTTCAAACCAAGACGATGCCGACAAACTTTCTGATTGAAAAAGGCGGCAAGATCAAGTCGATTGCAGCTGGCTGCGATCCGAGTGGCTTGTTGGCCAACAAGGTGTCGGAGAAAGTTGCTGAACTGCTGAAGACCGATGCGGTCGATGTAAAGCAGAAGGTCGCCGATACAAAGTAGTAACGCCACGACGCCGGGTTACAATCTGCTTGTCATCGTTAAACCTGTCGAGTGGGCTTCGCGAACTATTGCGTTCCATTCGACAACAAGGCTGGTCCAGTTCGCAAAGACTCGCGAGGTACGTCAGCCTTTCCAGGCAGACAGGTCAGGCTGGCAGGTCAGGCTGGAAAGCCTGACGTACTAGTTGGACACATCGCGGATCAATTCGACTCCGCACAGCAGTGTTTTGCCCTCGATGGCCGCTAAGCTTATTCGAAGGTCGGTGTCGACATTAACTCCGCGTAACTCTCGCACAACGGATCGCATCGCTCCACCAGCCGACTCGCGGATGTCTAAGCTGGCGATTGCCGTCTGCTCGGCATAGGTAACGGAAAACTTGCGAGTTGTTAAACTTACATCGGGCTCGGCGAAGTGCAGCCGCACCGTGAATTGTCCCGGCTTGAGCCCGCTGATCGTGACGGCAGACGCTCCTTCCACTCCCGACGCCGCAACCCAAGGCCAGCCTTCGCCCTCGTGCATCCAGACGGAATGACGGTAAAAGTAACTTGCCGTTTCAGGCTCGACGGACACACGAACATCAGGCGATGCTCCACCGCGACTCGGGTATTCGAGCCACAGCGTGCCATCTTCGGTCATGCGATCGCCGGGAGCACCGAAGTTGATCCCGACGCGTCGAATACTGTCGCCGCTTCCAGAGCCCCACGATGCCCATTGCTCGTGCTCCGGCGGCATGTTCACCAGCGCCAGTCCAGCGGGCAACGGATAACTGCACGTACAGCCTTCGTAGAAGTACGGGACATTCAACACGCCGCAAGCCGGAATGATGCTGTTCGTACAGCCGGAACGCGGGCCGCTGATGTTGCACACCCCGCTCTCTATACGCTTGTCGTAGAACGCGGGCGTCCCACTGCGCATCGTAAACAAATTGCCGTAATCAACTCCGCCGTCGCAGCCGTAACTCTTTGGGATTGCGCGAGGTTCCGTTTCACCCGTCAGCGGATTGATTCGCTCGCCGACGATGGGCTGCTTCGGCTTCCAAGCATCCAGCTGCGTTGGCGGACGGTACTGCGATGGCTGCGGGCCAGCGGCTTCTCGCTTCGGCAGATGGACTTGCGAAAGCAACGCCTCCCCCGGCTCGATCACGCGTCCGGTGTAAACGTCGGAGGCGACCGGCGGGAGTAAATCGTAAGGTGGTGCGCGTCCGGTGCGATGCTTTTCCATCCAGTCCTTGGGCAAGGAAATCATCACGCCGTCGACAAACCACGGCTGCGGTGAACGTTTAAAGTGGCCGAGCGTATCGTCGAACCACAGCACACCCAGCGGAGCTCGAACATGCTCATCGGGACTCGCCCAACCACCGGTGTAGTTCACGGCACCTTCAAGTCCGCCAGTACGATGCACGATGGTCCAAGACCCGCTGCGCTCGATCGTGAGTTGATCACGATCCGACTTCACGATCGCAGCGTTCAGTAGTTCGTGAGCCTGACTCGAACACGCCAACAACGCGGTGCCGCCATAGGGTCTGAGCGTTTGAAAGTGATCGGGAGCGTCCGTCTCGTGCTTCGCCAGCACATCTGCGACCGCGACCGCATCGATAATCTCGAAGCTCGCCAAGTACGGCGGGAGTCGGAACTCGATGGGGTCGGCCACATGCAGCGAGACTCGTTGGCCGTAGAGGCTCTGATCGTCTAACAAGCGTCGCCACGTCGCGGCTCGCTCTTCGTCTTGCTCGACGACGATGTAGTTCATTTCCGTATTGGTAAGGAGTTGCATGAGCCACTCGAAGCTCCGCGCACCACGAACAACTGCGTAACCCCGATGCCCTTTCGTCAGCTCGATGATTTGCTGCACGCGATCAGAGCGTGGAGCCGGATCTTTCTCCAGCGGTGTTTCCACTCGGAGAATGTTTGGATTTTGATTCGACTGCGGGCCGAAGCAGTAGATTCGTCCAGCCAGAGTCACGGCGAACAACTTCCCGTCCGCAGTCAACAGGCTTGAGATTTCTCCGTCAACGCCCGCGATGCCGCTGAACGGGAGCACCTTATCGCCAGCCTTTATCGTCGAACGTACTCCCTCCACGCCCCGACCGACATACGTTTTGTCCTCGTGGAGATCGCTGTTCAATTCCTTGTCGAGCTGCACCTCGCCACGGCGGACATCGGCCGATGCGAAGTAGCTACCGGGCTGGCGACCGGGTGCCGGCAGCTCGAACTCTTTCAGCTTGCCGGTCGCCAAATCAAACGTTGCGGGGTACGCCTGGCCGCAAGGCACGATCAACTCGTCGCCATTCACTACGAGATATCCCTGCGGCGTCACACCGCCAAAGGCTTCCGCGCCGTGCGGGTGGATGCCGTAGACGTTACCGCTCTCGTCGTTGCGCCAGATCACTTTGCCAGTCGCCGCGTCGATGCAATAGATAAAGACGCCTTCAAAGCTCCAGACGCCTGCGGCAAAGTAAAGCTTGTCGTCTTGTAATACGAGTCCGCCACGCACCGGCCACAGCGAGATTAGTCGACCGTTCCCGAGCACCTTGCGATTCGAAGGAACAGCCTTCAGCTTCCACAACAGTTTGCCGTCCTCCGCATTCAAGCAATAGACGTGGCCGTCGTCCGAACCAACGAAGACTCGATCTTGCCAAGCCACGGGCGCAAAACGAACCGGTCCTTCCGTATAGAACCGCCAACGCTCGCGACCTGTTTCAGTTTCGAAGGCCGTCACGCTGTCGTTGAACGACGACCCGACGAACATCGTCTTGCCGAGCACGACGGGTTCGTAGCTCGCATCAAATTGCATTCGCTTCGTGCGGTATGCGGGCTTCAGTGGCGGGAGTTCACGCATCCACAACAGCTTGAGATCGTCCGGCAGAACGTCGGGGCTCTCGGCACTGCGCGCCGCATCGTGCCGCCACATGGGCCAGTCGGCTGCCGAGACGAGAGCCGCAGGGAGCAAGAAAAACGCCACGGCAACATACAGAAAGGAACGCATGAGCTGTCTCGATGAGGAATGCGGGGCGGTGGGTGACATGTACGCCATTCTTGCTGAACGGGCGATGCATCGCAACCTATGTAGAGCGGGGCGATTGTGTGTGTCAGCGTTGTAGGGGGGCGGGAGTCTTTTTCGGACGCAAGAGTTCGCTTACGCCAAGCTCTCTGGCCGAAAAAACTCCCGACTCCGTAGTGCTGGATTATGAATCAGGTCGATGGCAGTCCGAGTAGGCGGTAATCGGGTAAATCGTGTCCGCGTCGATTTCGTCGTAGATCACGATGATGTACACACCATCCGGCGTAACACCGAAACGGCACGGGCGGCCCGACGAGCGGTCTGAAGGCGTTGCTCTGGCATTTGGCTAGTCCGTCCGTCATACTATTCGACACCCACCTAAACCACGGAGCCATCGGGCTCCACCCGCCCCTGGAAGCCTGCCTGGAGGGAACGCGAGTGTCGCGGACTAAGATCTCGTCGTCGGCTCACCGTTGCCGACAAATCGCACTGTCGGTATGCCTGACCCTGACGTGTGTCGTCGCCAATGCCGATGAGTTTCGAATCGAGCCCCCGCAGATTTCGCTCGTCGGCAACTTTGCTCGGCTGCAGATTTGCATCCGCGAACAAGTCACTGACTCGGAATCCACGGATCGCGCCAACGACCTGACCGCCGAGGCGAAGATCGAATCGACGGCGCCTGGCATCTTCACGGTGGATTCCTCGGGCATGTTGGTCGCGATCGGTGATGGAACCGCCAATTTACGCGTGACGGTTGGCGACGAGTCGCACGAGGTGCCAGTCACCGTTTCCGGTGTCGTCGAGAATCCGAGCGTCGACTTCGATCGCCAAGTCGCTCCGATTATCACGAAGCTCGGATGCAATATGGGTGCCTGCCACGCCAGCCAACATGGCA
This sequence comes from Planctomycetota bacterium, assembly GCA_963204995.1. Lineage (GTDB taxonomy): Bacteria > Planctomycetota > Planctomycetia > Pirellulales > Pirellulaceae. The sequence goes on from CAUJKL010000710.1 coordinate 4,486, forward strand.
AGGGTGGATTCAAGCTGTCGGTGTTCGGATTTGAACCGGCGGACGACCACGCGGCCATCGTTCGCGATCGGCTAGGGCGGCGCGTCGAGATGCTGGCTCCCGAGCAAAGCCTCTTTTTGCAGAAGCCGACGATGCAAGTGGCTCATGGCGGCGGCTTGCGATTGAAAGCCGACTCGGTCGATTATCAGATCCTCAAAGCGTGGCTGAGCAATCAAGCCCCAGGACCGCGAAGTGATGCTCCCAAAGTGACGAAGTTAACCGTCACGCCGACACAACGTATCGGCAGGAAAGGGCTCACGCAGCAGTTGCGTGTCGAGGCGACGTACAGCGACGAGACAACTCGCGACGTCACGGCCTGGGCCTTGTTCGATTCGATGGACGAAGGCGCTCTGGCTGTCACGCCGCGAGGGCAAGTCTTCGCGGTCGGGCAGGGTCAAGCTTCGATCATGGTGCGATTCGAGTCGCGTGCGGAAGTCGTCAACTTTGTGATGCCTTACCAGGACTCGATCGAGCTCGCCGATTGGAAGAACAATAACTTCATCGACGAATTGGCGGAGAAGAAGTTTCGCGAACTGGGCATCGAGCCTTCTCCACTGTGTGACGATGCGACTTTCGTGCGCCGCGTTTACTTGGACGTCATCGGGACCTTGCCGACCGTCGACGACACGACCAGCTTCATCGCGTCAGCAGATCCTGACAAACGCACCAAGTTGATCGATCGCCTACTCGGCTTGACGGGCGATCCGAACCTGGACATTTATAACGAGCCGTACTCGGCGTATTGGACGTTGAAGTGGTCGGACTTGATCCGCAACACCAGCAACAAGCTCGGCGATCAAGGCATGTGGGCGTTGCACAATTGGATTCGCGACTCGTTTCGTGTCAACAAACCGATCGATCGATTCGTTCGCGAACTGGTGACGGGGACGGGCTCGATTTACTCCAACGGCCCGGCGAATTACTTTCGGATCAACGCCAGTGCGACGGATCTGACCGAATCGACATCGCAATTGTTCCTCGGCGTTCGCCTCGAATGTGCGAAGTGTCATCACCATCCCTTTGAGAATATCAGCCAGGGGGACTACTACGGATTTTCCGCGTTTTTCGCTCGTGTGGGTACGAAGAACAGCGAAGAGTTCGGTCTGTTCGGAGGCGAGCAAGTGGTCGTCGTCAATGCGTCTGGTGAAGCTCGTCATCCCAAGACCGGAAAGAACCTGCCTCCCACACCGCTCGGTGCCGAGCCAGTCGATCACCCGTTGGATCGCCGCATCGCTTTGGCCGACTGGTTGGTGTCTCCCACAAACGAATACTTCGCTCGCTCCGTGGTGAATCGCTACATGTACTATCTGCTCGGACGCGGACTGGTCGATCCAGTGGACGATTTGCGTTCGACCAATCCACCGACCAACGTCGCCTTGATGAATGCCTTGTCGCAACATTTGGTCGACAGCGGATTCGATCTCAAGCAATTGGTTCGTTCGATCGTTTCTTCGCGTCTGTATCAGTTGGATTCGCAACCCACGCCAGCGAACGCCGCCGACAGCCGTTTCTACAGCCACTTCAAAGTAAAGCGCTTGCCTGCCGAAGCCTTGCTCGATGCGATCGATCAAGTGACTGCGGTGCAGACCAAGTTCAAGAGTTTGCCGATGGGAACGCGAGCCATCGAGCTGCCGGACGCGGAGTACCCGAACTACTTCCTCAACACGTTCGCCAAGCCGCGGCGAGCGAGCGTCTGTGAATGCGAGCGATCGCCGGACGAGAGTCTTGCTCAGGCGTTGCACACGTTGAATGGCGATACTCTCGCAAGCAAGATCACCGACAAGAGAGGACGCTTGCTGAAGTTGATCGCCGACAAGAAGCAACACGATGAAATCGTCTCCGAGTTGTATTTGGCGACCCTCTGTCGCCCACCAACCGAGGATGAGACTGCCGCATCTCGTGCCTTTCTGGCTGATTACTCGACGCCACAAGAATGCTACGAGGATCTCATTTGGGCGTTGATGAATTCGAAACAGTTTCTCTTTGTGCAGTAACCTATGAAATACAGTCGTACCCCGAATCGTCGCTTGAGCGATCCGCAACATCTCGCCTGGTGGGCCCAGCCGACCCTTCTCGTCTTGCTCATAGCTAACCCGGCGGCAGCGCAGACTTCGTATCCGATGTTGATGAGCCTGAAGCCAGTGGCCGCACAGGTTGGCCAGACTTCCGAACACACGCTCAAGTCGCGTTACACCATGTTCGGGGCCTACGCGGTTGTCATAACCGGCGAAGGCGTGACTGGCGAGGTTGTTCAGCCCGAAGTGAAAGAAGGGGAGAAGCCGAACCTGCAAGAGATCAAGATCCGCTTCACCGTCGCGTCGGACGCCTTGCCGGGTGTGCGAGATTTTCGCATCGGCACACCGAACGGCGTAAGTACACTCGGCCAACTGGTCATCGCCGAAGATGCCGTGATCCAAGAGGATGGAAACAACGACACTCGGGATCGAGCGAACGCCATCACACTGCCCGCGACCGTGTGCGGCGCGATCGAGAAGGCCGAGGACGTCGACTACTTCAAGTTCACGGTCGAAGCCGGTCAGGCGCTGAGCTTTCACGTTCGTTCGCAACGCTTGCAAGATCGCATTCACGACCTACAACAACACGTCGATCCCATCCTTTCCATCCGCGATGGCAACGGCACATCGCTCGCCGCTTCCGACAACTACTTCTTTGCCGATCCGTTTTTGCACTATGAATTCAAACACGCGGGCGAGTACTTCCTCGAAATTCGCGATGTCCGCTACGAAGGAAATCAGTATTGGGAGTATGCAATCGAGGCACATGGCAGGCCGTTCATTACGAACGTTCATCCGATGGCCGTGGGTCGAGGACAACAGACGAAGTTCGAGCTCGTCGGGCACCAATTGCCCAAGATGCACGAAGCGTTCGTCAGCATTCCTCTCGATGAACCAACGGGATCGCAATGGTGGGAGTTGCCGCTGGGAGACACGGTGACGAATCCGGCACCGGTTGTCGTCAGCGATCTTCCCGTGTTCGCGGAACTCGCTGCGGAGAACAACACTCCGGCGACAGCTCAACACGTTTCACTGCCGATCGGAATCACCGGTCGCATCGAAGCCGAGAGCGATATCGATTGCTACTCGTTTGCGGCCCTGAAGGGCGAGCATTTTTCGTTCGAAGTTGTCGCGCGACGTCAGCAATCGGCGCTCGATTCTCATCTGCGAGTTCTCGATACGGCTGGCAAGCAGCTGACTCTTAATGACGACATGCGAATTGGCAAACGCAGTTTTGCCGACTCGTTGGTCGAGAACTGGACAGCGCCCGCCGACGGCACGTTCGTGATCGAGATTCGCGATTTGCATCTGCGTGGCGGCGCGGACTTTGTCTATTTCATTCGTGCCACACACAGCCTGCCGAGCTTCGAGCTGTTTATCGACACCGACAAGACGCAGTTGACGCCCGGCACCGGCGGCGCGATCTTTGTTCGCGCGGAACGCAAGAACGGTTTCACGGGCGACATTCAGTTGGGGATCGAAGGCTTGCCCAGCGAAGTCGAAGCGTCGTGCGGTCGCATCCTGGGCGATCAGGGACGGGATGGGTGCATCGTCTTGAACGCGGCGGCTGATGCGAAGATGATGCTGGCCAACGTGCAGATTACGGGAAAGGCAACGCACGCCATGGACAACGATCAGCCGCTTGAGATCGCCGCCATTGCATCGCCCTACCAGGAGATTTACCAACCGGGCGGTGGGCGCGGGCACTGGCCGGCGGAGATGCACACGATCTCGATCGGCGAAACAAGTGATATCGTCGCGATAACACTGAGCGAGTATGACATCCGACTCAAGCCGGGCGAGTCGAAACAGATTGACGTCAAACTCGAACGCGCCGCAGACTTTGATAAGAATGTCACCTTAGAAGTCACCTACAACCACCTGAACAGCGTCTATGGCGACTCGCTACCCAAGGGCGTGACGCTCGACAAGTCGAAGAGCAAAACGTTACTCACGGGCAAGACCGCCGAAGGAAACATTACTCTGACAGCGGCGAAGGACGCTCCGGCTGTCGAGCGACAGCAAATCTGCGTGATGGCCAACGTGTCACTGAACTTTGTCATGAAAGCCACGTACGCATCGAAGCCGCTGTTCGTTTCGGTCGATGCGGTCGCGTCAGCAGCGGAAAAGAAATGAATAGCAAAGCCCGAATAATCGCAATTGCCAATTCCAAGCACATGTGAGCGGTTCGGCGCTGTCCGTCGGTTTTTGAAAATAACGTCGGATCGAAGAACCTGTGGCGGCGCAGCGTTCGCCTACTTAACCGGTGTTTATCGGTAGGCCGGCCATTCGATTCGTTGCGACCCGTGACGAGGCCATCCCCGCGTGGGCGAAACGCGGCTCTCGGCCTGAGCGCCGCCGCTGCGAGACGCAACCGAATACACCGATGCAGAAAGCGGGCAGGGAAAGCCGCCTCGATTAACTGTGCCGGACGATGGATCGAGGGTGCTGGCCGGTCATAGAGAGTACGAATGGAACTGAAGACGGGTGCGCACACCGAGGCGACAGCCGAAGAAGCGAAGAAGCCACCGCGAACGCAAGACGTTGCTTGTCGGATGTTCGTGAGCGTCTCGGTTCTCGAATGGATTCATGGGAGAAAATGCCAATCGGATGGTAAACGCTTGACTCATCGACCTAATCAACGTTGAGCAAGAGAACGGATTCGATCAGAGCAAGTTCTCCCCATGCTCCGTCGCTCCCGACGCGCACGGTCAATAGAAACTGACCAACCTCGGCATTTCCTACTTTCACGGCTCGGATGGAGACTCCACGGATGGATATCGCCGATCGCAGTTCTCTTGGATCGTGCGGCATGTCACTGGGTGGCGCGCCCGTCAAGAGCTCGTAAAATGTTGCTACCTAGACTAGCGCGACACTCATTTCTCGACCGATCCTAAATTCGAGTTTTGCATTTTTTGGGACTGCGGTGACTTGTCACCGCTTTGCTCTCCGGTGCGAAGCACCTTTTCCGCATCGCCGCAACTTACATTGGATAGCGAATAATTGGCTCCGAGTCGAAAAAATACCAAAGCGGCGATGAATCGTCACGCTCCAAAAAGTGCAAAACTCGAACTAAACCGTCATGTCAGGGTTCCCACCGCCGCATACTCTCCACAAGCCGCAGGAGTTCCGGACGTTTCTTCTCGAAGACGCCGAAGAACGTCAAGATGAGCAGCCCGAGCAAAATCCCGAAGCCCCACCAGATGCCCACGTGCTGGACCTTGGCATACGCATGCCAGACCATACTGATGACGGATAGGAACACGAACGTCACACCAAGGTACAGGAAGGCGCGAATCTGTAGGCCAATGCCAACGAACACGCCGATCACCGACAGCGTCGCCAACACCATCGGTTCCCACAGACTATTGCCGATGCCTTCGATGAAGATGTCGGCGGTCGAGCTGACATAGATCACCAGCAGACAAAGATAGCGGGTCGCCGTTAATTGGCTTTCGCTCAACTGGCGGCGATTGAGATGCGACGCCAGCAGCATTGAAGCCGCAGGCGGAATCAACCAGAACTGTGGATGCTTCATCAGCGATAACGGCTCGTAATCGGCCAGCACCGCCCACAACGCCGCGTTGCCAGCCACCGCTGCGGCGACGCCGCTGATGTACGAGCGCCGCAACATGCTCAACGCCGCATAGAACAATCCGGCGAAGAACAACAGCAGCGAGTAATGCCCCGCCGCGTCGATCTCCAGTCGCTGATTCAGCCACCATCCAAGCGCCGGCAATAGCGGCAGGAAACCGCCCGTCCGCTGTAACGGTTCGGCCAGCACCCGCAGCCCGCGGCGTTGAAAGAGCTCGCCGACACCAACTCCGGCAAAGGCAATTGCCATGACGATGTAGGGCCAGTAAGCACGTATTCGTCCAGAAAACAAACTTGGATTGGTAAGGTAGATGTGCGCGAACAAGAGTGCACCGACAACTTGCGCCGCGTACACGTATCCCATTCGCCCTTGCTCGGAGAGCGCCAGCGGGTCGCGTTCCGGCGACAAGGCCAATGCGATGAAAGCGATGATCAATCCGACAAGCACGATTGCCACCGCGAAGACTTCGTACGGATGTCCGAACGGCACACCGATTCCAGGCTCGAAAGAACCCAACTCGAGCAACAGCACGCCGACCAACGCGACGATCGCCGCGCCACCGCACCAGACTGCCATCCGTCGCACAATCGGGAACCAGTCGCCACGCCGCTCCGTCCACCGAGACAGCGGTATCGCGTACAAAAACGCCAGTCCAGCCAAGACCATCAGCAGTCGTACCGCTCGTTCCAGCACGAACGTCGCGCGCCAATGTGGTTCGATATCGGCCCAGACGGTATATACAGCGGCGATGCTGGCGAGGATCAAACTCGCGTACTGCATGGTCTTGCGGCGCTGTTGTTGGGCATGGCAGCTGACGGCATAAGCCAGCGGCAGCAGGGCAAACCCTGCACTCATGCGCATCCAGCGTTCATCAAATGCGAGGACAATCAATAACTCGATCACCACGATCATCGCCGTGATCAGCAACGTCACGATCGGCAGCCAAGACCGAGTGCGTTTTAGATGCTTTACCGTGTCCGGCATCCCCAGGCGATTGCCAATGGCGGCGAGGTTGGCTCCGAATTTCCAGGCGTGTCCCGTCAGCGCGACGTAAGCCGCAGTCGCCAGTCCCGTCAGAACGAACACCGTCTGGCCGTCGAAGTCACGCCACTGATCGACTTCGTCCAGCAACATCAACATGGCGATGAGGCCCCAGGCGAACACTACCGCAATCGCGAGCTTCATCCTTGCGTCCCACAGCGATCCAATCACGAGGCAGCCGAGCAACGGCAACAGCAACCAACCGGTCAGTCCCGCGATGTCGATATCCTTGCGTTCCGCCTCGAAGAACCCTGTCAATGCGAAGCCCAGGAAAACGATGACCAGCAAGACGACGTTCGCGACGATGGCAACTGCACGATGCACGGCGAACGGTGAAGAAGGGTCGAAGCTGCAATCGAGCCGCTTTTGAGAGCGAACTTCCGCAGACAGCCAAAAGAGCGCGCCCAGGACAGCTGCCACGAGATTGAGCTGAATTAGCTCGATTACGCCCAGTAGCTCGTCGTTCGGCCAGGCTCCCCACCACAGGATCGTGACCGCGACCGCCGACAGCAGCACGGAACCGAAGGCAAACGTCTGGCGCCGCAGCCGCGTTCCAACTGCTCCCGCCAAACACGCCGCACTCAACGTCGTGCCAAACGACCACCAAGGCGTGTCGGGATCGAAAGGTGCCGCGCGTAAAGCCAGCAGTACGGAAAACGCGATGAATGCAGTCGCCCACTGAACGGACGTTATCGGTAGCTGAACTTGTGAGAGCTCAGAATCCGAAGCCTCACGACTTCCGCTACTAAGGGATGGCGACATCCAAACGAAAACCGACCCTACCAACGCGATACTCAACCAAACGAGCATCATGACATGAAACGCAGCCCAAGTTCCGCCACTTCCTTCCAACGACACCGCCAAGGGACCGCCGATCGCGAACAGAAAACCCAGGAGCAGCGAGATGCCAAATCTTTCCAAGCGAGTTCGCACCAGCCAGGCCGTTGCACCGAACCCGAGAAAACACACGAGGTAACTGAGCCAACTGCCAAGCTCCGCAAAGCGAGTCAGATCGTCGGGCACCGAGATCACAATACCCGTGGCGAGGCTGGCCGTGGCCGTGGTTGCTGCCAACGCGGCCACAACTTGCACGACTAAACAGCGATCAAACGCCGCTTGTGAGTCCGCATTATGACGAACATCCACCCACCGCCGCACGCCCAGCCAGCCAAGTGCAAATATCGCCAGTCCTAACGAGTTCCATTGCAAACACCCAATCGCGACTGGCCAGTCGAACGTTGCGCTGGGGTCTTTCAAGATCGGCAGGAAGTACGCGAGGTTGACCAGATACTGAAACACGCCCGAAGCTGCGAGCATCAGACTCGTCTGCTTCTCGCGCACGGCATGAGCAATCAGCACTGCGACCAGTAACGCGAGTGGAACGCCGTACGATAATTCGGAGCCAATCTCGCTGAAGAACGACTCGGTGGTTGGGCCATTGGGTGCGTGGCCTGCGGCTGCCTGAACGAGGCTGGCCGTTGTCAGTCCGAGAATCGGGACCGCACAGAGACCCAGCGTCCAGGAG
>CAUJKL010000711.1 GCA_963204995.1 Planctomycetota bacterium
GGCTTGTCCCGTGGATGGTTACGATCGTTACTGGGGGCGGCGACGGTTACGAGCGAGAAGCGCGAGGCACCACCGGACAAGCCGGTGGCATCTTGGGGACATTGGCACGGTTTATAGCAGCGAACGTAACAATCCCCTGGGCAAGCCAGGGGCATCCCTCGGCTCTCGGACAGTGATTGAAAGAGGAAGTTATTTCGTGGGCGTTGCTACTTGGTCAACGGCATCGACAGAAAGCCCTTCAAACTGGCCCGTCGACCACAGGGACTCGCGTCCGCACCGGCTGGATCTGACTTCTCATTGATCTCCAACGGACTCATCCATCCACTCTTCCGACGCCGTGTCGCGAATCATCGAGAGTTGCGAGTATTAGCAACTCGACTTCACGCCGACGATGCGCTTACTGAACCCGTTTTCGGCGACGACGATTGCCGGATCGTTAGCCATGTTTCGCATGCCGGTAAGGATGTCGAGCAGCATTCCACGTGGGGCGTTACAAAAGCCCGATGCCCGCAGTGATCGATCGGGCATTTCGTGATGCATAGCATGACCTACTTCACTAATGGCAGGGCTTGGATGACGATGGCAGCCATTATGCGAGAGATTTTCCAGATTTTTTCCGTAGCGGGCGTGAGATTTCTGAGAAAATGCGTACTCAACCTTATAGAACGAACACATACAGCCGCCATACAGCAGGAAACCATGCAGCCGCCGGAAACCCGTCCAAGCCTGATTGTGCGTCTCAAGGGCGAGCGGAATGAAAACGCCTGGAGCGAGTTTGTGTCGGCGTACGAACCATTTCTACAGCGTTTGGTAACAAGGCAGGGTGTTCCCATGCGGCACGTCCCGGACGTAACCCAGCAGGTGCTGCTTGCCATTGCCCGGTCGGTGGGCGACTGGCGAGACGACGGGGATGCGGCCTCGTTTCGGCGTTGGCTGACGCGAGTAGCGCGAAACGTGGTGAGCAGATTCATGTCGCGCGAGCGGCGGGAGGTTGGCGGTCAAGGCGGATCGGACCTGCTGGCGTTACTGGTCAACCTGCCGGAAGTGAGCGATGACGAGGCTCGGAAGTACAGACGTGAACTGATTGTGTGGGCTACTGAGCAAGTGCGGTGTGAGTTTCGCGAGACGTCTTGGAAGGCGTTCTGGGGGACTCTGGTCGATGGCCGCGCCGTGGCAGAGATGGCTGCGGAACTCGGCGTCACGCCGGGCAGTATCTATATGTCTCGAAGCCGGATCACCGCGCGAATTCGGGCAAAGGTGAAGGAATTTGTTGACGAGTAGAGCACTTCGGACGGCCGATTCGTTTACGCCAAGTATTGTGCAACGAGTCGATCGTTAAAAAGGACTTACACCATGAAACCAAAATCTTCGGTCTGCGATCGCGAACTTCTTCGCCAATCGCTGCACGATTGGCTGCCCGAGGATCAGGAAAATCAACTGGCAGACCATCTCTCGCAGTGCGCGGCATGTCAGCAGGAGTTGGAAGAGCTAGCCGCGGGGACCGAGTTGTCGGATCTTGAGGAAATCCTCAGACAAGAGGCTGAGCGTAGCCGCCACGGCTGGGCTGAGGTCGGACTTCACGCGGGGCTTGGCCTTCAGCCCTCCAACGTCGATTACGTGAATTCTCTCGCCGACTTTGCGGTGGACTTCCTGGACCCGCCTGCAACACCACAATCGCTTGGACGCCTGGGAGACATCGATATTCAGGAGTGGATCGGTAACGGGAGCATGGGGATCGTGCTCAAGGGCTTCCAGCAAGAACTCAATCGCCCTGTGGCAGTTAAAGTACTGGCGCCCCATCTGGCAACCAGCGGCGCGGCACGCAAACGATTTGCCCGCGAGGCTCAGGCGACGGCCGTTATCGTGCATCCGAATGTGATGCCGATTCTGACGGTCAACTCGTCCGGTAAGCTGCCTTATCTGGTCATGCCGCACGTCGCGTGCGAGTCGTTACAGCACAGGCTCGACCGTGAAGGACCATTGGAAACGATCGATATATTGCGAATCGCCATGCAGGTAGCCGCCGGTCTGGCGGCCGCGCACGCTCAGGGGCTGGTCCATCGCGATATCAAACCGGCCAACATCTTGCTGGAAAAAGGAATCAACCGCGCGATGCTGACCGACTTTGGCTTGGCTCGCGCGGTTGACGACGCGACGTTGACTCGCACCGGCGTGATTGCGGGCACGCCGCAGTACATGTCGCCCGAACAGGCTCGCGGCGAGTCCGTTGATGCACGTAGCGATCTGTTCAGCCTGGGCAGCGTGTTGTACGCCATGTGTACGGGACGCCCGCCGTTTCGTGCGGAGAGCAGCTACGGCATCCTTCGCCGCATCACCGACACGGAGCCGCGCCCGATCCGTGAAATCAATCCCGAGACCCCCGACTGGCTCGTCGCGGTCATCGCCAAGCTGCACGCCAAGAATCTCGCCGACCGTTTCCCCTCGGCCGAGGCGCTGGCCACGTCGCTCGAGCAATGCCTGGCCCACGTCCAGCAGCCAGCGATCGCCCCGCTGCCCAAATCGGTCGCGACCTTATCCCGACGCGCTGCTCTTGAAGGTGTGCGGACGGAAGTTGGTGGCAAGGCTCGAAAACAAACGCCGCGTTCGTTGCTGTTTGGTTTGACTTCGGCGGCGTTGATTATTTTGGCGACGATCCTGGGGATTTCCGTTTGGCTTCATCAAGGCGACAGCCGCGACCGCTCGGAACGGCCATCGGGGTCCGCATCGTCCGCCGCATCGAGCTTCTCCGAGAGCGAACCCTCGTGGCAGAACACGCCGTCCGCCGGGTGGGACGGCGCGGGCGAACCAATCCGCGATATGACGCCAGAGTTCTCGCTTACGGACTTGGCCGATCGATACGAATTCGACTTCCGCGAAGGAAGATTCGACCGTGAACGACTGATGCCTGTAGGTGATTTCAGCCTCTACACTTGGATGCTGCTGAAGCCCGAGCCGCGCGGACTGCGGATCACGATCCCCTGGCACCAAGGGAAAGATAAGCCGACGCTGGGCATCGCACCGGCGTTTACCATCCACGGAGACTTCCAGATTACTGCCAGGTACGAACTAGTCGCGGCGGATACTCCGGAAATCGCGGTCCCGGTCGGCGGGCAGATCCACATCGTGACACAGGAGACCCACAACGCCGCATCTATTCTCCGCGGGGTCATGCCGGGCCGGCAGGGGTACTTCCTCTTCTTGACGGTTCGCGACCAGACCGTCCGGAGGCCGTTTTTCGAAACCGTCGCGGCAGACTCCCGAAGGGGAAAGCTCCGCTTCGTCCGCGCCGGGGAGATGTTGCATCTGCTGGTCGCGGAGGAGGAGAGCGACCAGTTCCGCAAACTGGCGGAAGTCGATTTCGGAACGGAGCCCATCAGCATGTTCTGCGCTGAATCGGTCACCAACGGCGCTGCTTGTACGGCCGAGACGCTATGGAGCGGAATCGATATCCGCGCCGATGAGTTACACCCTGTAGAGAACCTGTTGCACGACAATCGTGAAGAAGAATCGCAATGACCAACTGGCGTGAAGCATTTTACCTACTGCTCTGTCAGAGAACGAGTTTCCACGTCCCCTATTCACGTCCCCTATTAAGGAGGTTTTCCCATGCATCGTCGTTTCGTAGATTTCGCCGTCGCTGTTCTTCCTTGTTGTCTGGTCCTCTGCGCGTCTGCCGCGGATCAACCGAACGGCAAGCCGTCGCGCACTGACGCGTCGCAAGGGCCTGAGAGCGTCGTGCCCAACCAAGAGCCTTCTTCAGAGTCCGCTGCAGAACCCTTGGACACAGATTTGCCAATCCGATATGCCGTTGATTTTCGTGATGGAAACTTCGACCGGGAACACATTGTGCCCGTAGGCAGTCTCACCCTCTACAGTTGGACGCTCCTGAAACGCGAGCCGCGCGGGCTGCGGATCACAATCCCCTGGCACCAAGGAAAGGAGAAGCCGACGCTGGGCATCTCACCGGCATTTACTATCCACGGAGACTTTCAAATTACTGCCAGTTACGAATTGGTCGCGGCAGATTCGTCGGAAACCGCGGTGCCGGTCGGCGGGCAGATCTACATCATGGCGCAAAAGACACACAATGGCGCGTCCATTCTCCGCGGGGTTGTGCCGGGAGGCCGCCAGGTGTACGTACCCTATTGGGCCGTCCGCGACGAAAACGGTCGGAAGCCCGTTTTTGAATCCGTCCCGGCAGAGGCTCGGAGGGGAAAGCTCCGTTTCGCCCGGACTGGCGAAATGCTGCATCTGCTGGTCGCGGAGGAGGACAGCAACGAGTTCCGAGAACTGGGGAAAGTCGAATTCGGCAGGGATCCCATCGGCATGTTCCGCGCCGAATCGATAACCAACGGTGCCGCCAGCACTGCGGAAACGCTGTGGAGTGACATCGAGATTCGCGCCGAGAAGTTGCAGCCCGTTGAGATTCCGCTCCTGGGGACAAA
>CAUJKL010000712.1 GCA_963204995.1 Planctomycetota bacterium
CGAACAGCGGCAATCGCGCCACGGCCCGATTGAGGACGTGAAAGCAAACACCAGCAGGACAGATACGGGGGCGTCTGGGCATGCCACAAGTCTACCCTACGCCATCGCCAGAATAAAGAGCTGCGTCCCCTTATTCCGTCCAGCCCCTCCGCCCGCCCTCGTCCTCACCGCTCACAACCCCCATGCCTAACTCGGACGCTTACGCCAAACTCGGGTATTTGGCAAGGTCAACTTGCTGTTGCAACCGCGCATCGATGCGCGAGATGTCACTCGCGTCGAATGCACTCACGTCCTCAAAGTCAGGCTCGCGCGGCGGCTCGCCCGTGGTCTTCGAATCGCTGATGAACGAGTAGATCGCAAGAAACGCCATGACCGACACGAACAAAGTCAAAACGATGATCAGGATCGCCGGTGCCCCCGGCAAACGCGGCCGCTGTTGGTTTGATGAGCTTTCCGGGTCAACACTCGACGCCAACGCCTTTGGTCCACGCTCGGCAGGTGATAACGGCTCGAGCCTTTTCCGGGACCGCCGCCAGACGCAAACCAAAGCGATTTCGAAAGCGATAACGGCCGCCACCACCGATTGAAAGAAGACGGGGCCCATTTCGGGAATCCGATACCGCAGCCCGCAATACGCTCCGCCCACCGCTCCGCCCAGCGTGGCCAAAGTGATCGCGGCCGCTTCGCGCCACGACGGAATCATCCGATTCCAATTCTCCGCCCAACTGGAATTCAGACCGCAATTCCCATCCGAATCGGCGAGTGCAGACACGAGATCGAAGAGATCGCGCGAGTCTTCGCTGGTCGTTTCCGCTTCGAGACTTGCGACCAGTTTTAACAAGTCCTGGCGTCGCGGCTCAAGCTGCTCGCGTACGGCGCTTTGATTCAGCCGGTAAATCCACCCATATATCACAAGCAGGAACAGGGCCGGAAATCCCGCCAAGATGACGAATGCCCACCAGACACCGGTGATTTGCCAGGTAACGTGAAGAAAGAATGCCATGATCGAAATGGAAAACGGCAGTAGATACCACCAAAAAACGTTGCGCAGCAACCAGATTTGATGCTCGACCTGACGCAACGACTCCTTCACATTGTAAAGCAGCGGTTCACCCGGCTCACTCGGCCGCTGTGGGTGAAGCCTGCGATCCACCAGAATGAACCCGGTAACCCAAATCAGAGCTGGCACTGTCAGATACCATGTCCAGGGCAACGACATCGTGAAGCCCATGACGAACCAGATGGGTAGCAGCAGCAGCGATACTCCTACTTCACGAACATCTCGCCAGAAGATCGTCGATTGAAAACCTCGGTGGGAACGCTGCACTTCTTGCGACATTACGTCGGCATCAATCGTGACACGCGTCTGAGCCGCATCCGCCTTCCATGCCTGCTGGTATTTGTCAGGATTCATGGGGTTCTCCGTTCATCAGCGCACTCAGTGCCTTCTTCGCCCTATTCAGCTTCACGCCCACGTTGCTTTCTGAAATGCCTAACACTTCGGCCATCTCCCGATAACTCAGTTCGTCCAGGTACAGTAGCACCAACGCGGCATCGGTTTTTCGCAACTGGTGAATTGCTTCGTAGAGCTGCTCAACCGTCTCTCGATGCTGAACCAGCTCGGCACTGTCAGCCCCGTCGCTCGCCAGGGTTTGCACTTCCAGCGAAGGTTGTTGACTTGCTCGCCGCGGTTTGTCCTTGCGGTGCCAATTCATCGCGGTATGCAGTGCCACGCGATAAAACCACGTCGCGGCGCTGGCCTTGCCTTCGAACTTCGACAACGACTGCCAGGCCTGGAGCAGAATCTCCTGTGCCAGGTCCTGGCATTCCTCGCTGGTGAGCGTGTAAGCGCGCGCCACCTTCATGACTGACGAGCCATGCTCATCAAGCCAGTTCATGAACAGCGACTTTTGATCTTCGTCCAGCAATGCAAAACCTCATTCCAGAAGTATTGGTAGCTCGAACAAGCGCTTACTTACAAGAAAAACGCGAAAAACCGGCTTGAATCACTCGGTCGCCGGCTCGCGTGCTTGGATACAAGCTGCTGCAACGCTCAGTGATAGCTCACCGAGTTCTGCTGCAATTGCATTTAGTCGACGTTCCGGTGCCGCGAAGCTTCGCTCGACGGCCCCCTCCGGCACCACGGACTTCCAGCCCGGGACAAAACCCAAGCGAACGAAGTGGTGCCGGAGCAGGGAAGATCCATCGACGAATCTTTCCCGAAATGAGCGAGTAACGCTTCGACAGACCCCTGAATGCCAGATACCCAAAGTGCAATTACAAGGGCGAGTTTGCGTGCAACCATGAGCGAATCCTCTCCGAATTGCACCGGACATTAATCGGCAACGCTCAGGACCAGCTGATCGATCTCGTCGTCAGTGAGATCGTGTCGTGTCTGGAGCAACATCTTTCGGAAATGCTTTGTCTCTTCGAAACCACCACTCGGGCAACCGATGTTGCCGGTTGGCCCCACGCTATCAATCAGCATTTCTCCGCTTTGATCAAAGATCGCGTGAAAAGGGATTCCGTAGTTCTCTCCACGGGTTAGGCGCTGGGCGACACGGATACCATTCTGATCGCAAACGTCGTCAATCTTGAGCATCACGTAATCTCTTTCCAATAGCTCTCGCTGGTCATCGAGCCAGCGCGCCATCCGGAAGGACCGGGAATAAGGGGACGCAGCTCATTGTTTTCGTGGCCTTCCCCGTGAACGCAGCGTGTGCTTGAGTTCAAGACGCGTGGCGGATTGAGTTATCCAACGCTCGCTGCCGTACGGTGTTCCACGCAGGAGGCTACGGCG
>CAUJKL010000713.1 GCA_963204995.1 Planctomycetota bacterium
GCGGTGTCAGCGTGATTTACATTTCGCATCGCTTGGGCGAAGTCAAAGAACTTGCCGACCGCGTTGTCGTACTGCAGGAGGGCGAGAACGCCGGCGAGTTGCCTCGCGAAGAGATCAGTCACGACAACATGGTGCGGATGATGGTTGGTCGCGACGTTTCGCAGTTCTATGCTCGGCAGCAACATGAAATCGGTGAAGCGGTTTTACAAGTCGAAGATCTTGTGACCCCGACGTGGCCGCAGCATGCGCTTTCGTTTTCTGTGCGACGCGGCGAGATCGTCGGTGTCGCCGGGCTGGTGGGAGCGGGAAGAACGGAAATGCTGCGGACGCTGTTTGGCATCGATCGTCCTCTGCGCGGCACGGTTCAGTTGAACGGCAAGTCGATCAAGCTCGAATCACCGGTCGACGCGATTCGGGCTGGGATGGCGCTGGTTCCCGAAGACCGCAAGCAGCACGGCTTGATCGTCGACATGGCGGTGCGAGCGAATATCGGTTTGGCGGGTTTGCGATACAAGCAACGTCCGCTGGGCTTTCTGAATCAGGCCGCTGAGACAGCCGACACCACCGAGATGATTCGCAAGCTGCGAATCAAGACACCCTCCGCCGAGCAGATCGCTCGCTACCTATCCGGCGGCAACCAGCAGAAGGTCGTGTTGGGAAAGTGGTTGGCACTCGGTCCGAGTTTGCTGTTGCTAGATGAACCGACGCGCGGGATTGATGTCGGCGCGAAGCAGGAGATTTATCGCTTGATGGAAGAACTTGCCGAGCAAGGCATGTCGATTCTGTTTGTGTCGAGCGAACTGGAAGAGATCCTCGGCATGAGCGACCGCACGATTGTCATGCACGAAGGACGGATCACGGGCGAACTCACACGCGCTCAACTGAGCGAGGAAGCCATCATGCAACTTGCCACCGGAATTGTTCGAGCGGCCTAGTCCACGGAAACGAGCATGAAACTAAAATCACTTGGAATCCTGGGCTTGCTCCTGTCGCTGTGTGTGTTTATGGCGGTCATGACCGCTGATCCTTGGTACGACGTCACGGGCAGCACGTTCCTGCAGCCGAACAACATCGAGAACTTGTTGCGCCGGACGGCCATGTACGGGATCTTGGGAATCGGCGTGTCCTTTGTAATCATTACCAGCGGCATCGATCTTTCGGTAGGTTCGATCGTCTGCTTGTCGGGCTGCTTTCTCGCGATGTTTTTAAACGTCGAATACCGCGCCTTCGACCAGAAAGAAGTGTTTCAAGTTGCCGCAGCGCAAAAGACAATCGTCGTCCACGGCGATGCCAGCGGATACGTGGCTGGCGATCGTATTCGATTCTTCGGGGGCCGGCGTGCGCGCAATGCGATCGTCACGGTCGTGAAGGTCGAGCAGGTCAGCCTCTATACGGAAGGCCAGGACTATGTTGGGCCGGGGACCGTGATCACCGTTGACCAGCCGCTCAGTCGGGATGACGATGGGGGCCACGTCGCCAAAGTGTACTCCGTCGTCGGCTTCGATGTAGCGAAACAGAGTGTGACCATCGCAGGCGGCCACGCTTATCTGGCAGCTCGCGATCAAATCGTACTAGTTCACCCAACTTCCGGTCTGAAACAGATCGTGATCGATTCAGCGCGTTCGGCTGGCAGCGAGACGGAAGTCACGCTCTCCAATGGCTTGGGCAACGATCTAACCACGCAATGGCTCGCAATCCCGCTGGAGCGGCGTCAACGAATGCCAGTTCCGTGTGCGCTCTTATCGGTACTTGGAATTGGACTGTCGTTAGGCTTAGTCCACGGTCTGCTCGTGACTCGCCTAAAACTACAGCCGTTTGTCGTGACGCTCTGCGGTCTGCTGATTTATCGCGGCGTTTCTCGCTGGCTAGTGAACGATCAGCCCGTTGGTTTTGGCAACGAATTCAACGGCACGCTCAGCAGCCTGGGCAGCGGCAAGCTGGTGCTCTGGCAATGGGAGACCGCTGGGCACGCCGAGACTTTCGGGATTCCGTACCCATTCTTCATTTTGCTCGCTGCCGCCTTTGTGGCCGGCGTGTTCCTCAACAAGACAATCTGGGGGCGCTACTTGTTGGCCCTCGGACGCAACGAAGAAGCGGCTCGTTACAGCGGCATCAACACCGCACGCGTGACGATGATCGCGTATGTGATCTGTACGGCTGCTGCGGCGACGGGCGGCATGCTGTTCGCACTGGATTCCAATTCTGTATCGCCCAGCAGTTTCGGGAATTTCTTCGAGCTGTATGCCATCGCGGCGGCGGTGCTGGGCGGATGTAGTCTTCGCGGCGGTGAAGGCACGATCTTGGGAGTCATCATTGGCACGGCAGTCATGCAGATTTTGAACAACTTGATTCTCTTGATGAAGATCTCCGACGAGTTGGAGTTCGCGATCATCGGCACCGTGATTTTGATCGGAGTTAGCTCCGATGAACTCGTCAAACGAATCGCGGCGAAGCGGCGAGCGATTGCCAGTACACGAGCCTTGGAGCAAGAGACGGACGATTCAGCGGGCTAACTGCCAATGTATTTCGCATAGACCGTCTTGGCTTCGGCGATATCTTCCGTACCGCCGATGATCGCGCGACCGTCGGGGAAGACTGTCAGTAGAAAGTCGTCCACCGCCAGACGCAGCAGGAAGCGGTTCTGTGTAACCGTCCCAACACCTTGCAACTTCGCGGCCAGCGAGTGTAACGACAGTGATTGACGCTCGGGGAAACTCAGTTGGACGGCGTTGCGTCCGCACAGGATCGCCGTGTGGCTTCCGCGTTGTCCGTCGAGCCAAGGGAACTCGTGATGCTTGCATGTTGGGCAATCGACGGCTTCTTTCAGCGAGTCGAGCTTTACTTGCCGGATGCGATTGTCCCACAACTCGACCACCGTCAGCGTGCGATTGATCGCCGCCCGATTTCCGCTGAGGATTTTGATGGCTTCGCATGCTTCCAGCGACGCGATGATGTTGATGATCGGTCCAAGAATCCCCGCCGTATCGCAGGTCGGAGTCGTTCCAGGCGGGGGCGATTCCTGCATCAAGCACCGCAAACACGCCGTATCGCCGGGAATGATCGTCATCGATTGCCCTTCGGCCCCGATGCAGCCGCCGTACACCCACGGGATGCCGAACTTGACGGCGGCATCGTTGAGCAGAAACCGTGTTTCAAAATTATCGGTTCCGTCGACGATCATATCGACGCCGTCAATCAGTTGCTCGATGTTCGTATAGTCCACGTCCGTGACGAGCGGTTCGATCTCGATCTGTGAGTTGATCTTTCTCAACTTCGCAGCGGCCGCGATCGCCTTGGGAATCCCCGCCGCAACATCTTCCTCGTCATAGAGCACTTGTCGTTGCAAGTTGTTCAGCTCAAGAAAATCCCGGTCGACGATGCGGAGATGCCCGACACCCGCGCGCGCCAGTGTGTTGGCCAGCACGGAACCCAACGCACCACAACCGCAAATCAACACACGACTGGCTTGCAGTTTCGCTTGGCCTTCCTCACCGAGCGGCGGGTAACGCATTTGGCGAACGTAGCGATCGAGGTTGGGTGGTGGCTCTGTCACTGCACGATTCCTATCTCAGGGGTCAATCTTGTATCGCAATGAACAACATATCCGGCGAAATCACCAATCGGTGCCAGGTCGCGTTGCAGGTGGTCGCACTCACGACGGGCTTCGAGCAACGTATAATCTCCATTCAAGCGGCGTTCGGCCACCATGGGAACGGCCCACGACTCCGCCGACTTCACCTCCGTCGCGTCGCAGAAGGCCACTTGAGCCCAGTCGGCCAACGGTTTCGGCGAGGTGACATCGATTCGTTGAGCGAAGAGCAGGTTGGGGGCAGTGGCGCGCATGTCGTCCTCAACGGCGCAAGCAGTCGGCAGAATCACGATTGCTACAGCTGGCCAGCGAGTGAGGTTGCCGAGTTCTTTAAGTAGTTCGCCGCTGTCGAGTTCAACTACCAGCAACACACCCGATAATGATGCCGCGTCAAGCAACGAGTGGGGTGGATTTCTTACCACAAGAACCCCGGCGTTATCTTGGAAGGCACTTATCTCTTCGACATCATGCATTGGTGTCGCAACGCCGCGTAAGACCCAGCGTTTTCCCTCCCACAGAAAATTTCGCCCACTCGCACCGAAAAACCGAATTCCGAGCGACCGGACTATCTCTTCGACCACTTCGCCATCGCGGCACAGTTGAATCGTGATCTCATAAGAACCGGGAAGCTGTGTCGTCCAAAACGTTGGATCAGGAATCGAACAGCTCCCGAGCAGCGTCGCGCCTTCGCCGAGATCCTTCAAGGCAACGGTCATTGGCAACGTTCTCGTACCGGGAGCGATCGGGCCACGCACTCGTCCGGCGAGCGACCATTCGCCACCACCGACGAGCGAGCGAACTCGCACATAGATCTGCGCCGAGTTGTGGGTAACCCGACCGTAGAAGACATCGATTTGATCGGCGAAAGACATGTCGTGTTCTTACTTTCGTATGGCGAACGTTGGCCGCAACCGGACGGGGTCGGGCGTAATTTTAGGCCAAAGGTGGAACAAATTTAAAAAACAATATACGCAAAATACTACCCACCCCATCGCGCCCCACCTCCGTGACGAGGGGACGGACGCCTCGTCCATCCTACGCGGATTGTTCCTTTAATGCGTCGCCCAGCACTTCCGCGAGAAAGGGGCCAGTTACCGACTCGGCACATCTGGCAACTTTTTCCGGTGTGCCTTGAATGACGACGCGGCCTCCGTCTTCGGCGGCTCTCGGTCCGAGATCGATGATGTAATCGGCGGCCTTCATCATTTGCAAGTTGTGTTCGACGACGATCAGCGACTGCCCCACGCTGAGCAACGCATCGAAGCAGTCGAGCAATTGCACGATATCCGAATAATGCAGCCCGGTCGTCGGCTCGTCCATGATGAACAAAGTACGATTTCGCTTCGCGGACGAAATGTACGACGCCAGCTTCAGTCGCTGAGCTTCGCCTGACGAGAGCGTGTTTGCGGGCTGACCGAGCCGCAGGTAATCGAGTCCTACATCGATCAGCCGTTTCAATTTCTTCTGCGTCTTGTGCTGGCCACGGAAGAAAGCGAAGGCTTCTCGAATCGTCATGTCGAGTACTTCAGCGATATTCCGCCCTCGATAAGTAACTGCGAGAATCTCGCTGCGATAGCGTGTGCCGTGACATTGCTCGCACTTCATATACACATCGGCGAGAAACTGCATATCGATCTCAACGTAGCCATCGCCATTACAGGCCGTACAGCGTCCGCCGTCGACATTGAAACTGAAGTGGCTGGCCGAGTAGTTGTGAGTGCGGGCCTCGATCGTCTCGGCGAACACGGCGCGAATCTCGTCGAACGCCTTCACATAGGTCACGGGATTCGAGCGCGGCGACCGGCCGATCGGACTTTGGTCGATCAGGATCACATCGTCGATCTGCCCGTCACCATAAACGTCATCGTACGGCAGTGGCTTAGCGGAGTTCTTCCGTTTGCGGTTACACAAGGCTCCGTACAAAGTGTCTTGCACCAGCGTGCTCTTGCCAGCTCCGCTCACGCCCGTCACCAAGCACAGCACGCCGAGCGGAAACTCGACGGTCAGATTCTGCAAATTGTTGCCTCGCGCTCCGACCAGTCGCACCCAACCGTGACTCGGCTGTCGCCGTCGTTCGGGAACGCCGATGCCTCGTCGCCCGGACAAATACGCTCCCGTCGTGCTCTCGGCCGATACTTCCATTTCCGCGAGCGTGCCTTGAAACACAATCTGCCCGCCGCGTTCTCCCGCGCCGGGGCCGACTTCGATGATCTGCTCGGCGGCTCGCAGCATGGCCTCCTCATGTTCAACAACCACGACCGTATTGCTTCGCGCACGTAGCGAGCCGACCGCCTTGATCAAACGATCGACGTCGCGCGGATGCAAACCGACCGAAGGCTCGTCGAGTACATACAGCATGTTGACCAAGCTCGAACCGAGAGCCGAGGTCAGCGTCACGCGTTGGGCTTCGCCGCTGCTGATCGTGCGCAGCGTGCGGTCGAGCGTTAGATAACCGAGCCCGACGTCGATCAGGTAACCGAGCCGCCCGACGACCTGTTCTAGCATCGTCCGCCCCACCGTCCGCTCCCAATTGTTGAGTTCTAACATCCGGAAGAACTCGAAGGCGTCGACGATCTTCACGGCCAAAATGTCGGCGATACTCCGACCGCCGATTTTCGTCGCGAGCGCCTCGGGACGGAGTCGAGCGCCGTTACAGGCGGGGCACGGGCGATAACTTCGCCAGCGGCTGAGAAACACTCGCAAGTGCATCTTGTATTTGCGTTTCTCTAACCACGCAACGAACCCTCGCAAGCCACCGAACTCGCGTTCCGGAACACCTTCGCGAATCAACGCTACTTGTTGCTCGTCCAATTCGGAATAAGGAACGTTGACGGGCAGGCCATAGTCGGGCGCGAGTGCGAGCAACTCTTGGAGTTCGTGTTTGTAGGCGGGTGTGTTCCACGGAGCGATCGCGCCATCGGCCAGTGACTTGCTCGTGTCCGGCACCACCAACTCCATATCCGTCTCGACCAGATTCCCAAATCCTTCGCAAGCCGGGCAGGCACCGAGTGGGCTGTTGTAGCTATAAAGCCGCGGATCGAGTGTTGGAAAGTCGATGCCGCAGTCCGCACACCTCATGGCGGTGCTGTATGCGGTCTTCGACCACGCGCGACCATCAATCGTCTGGCTCGACCTCGTGTCGCCGGGAGCGAGCGCCGTCAGTACAACACAACTGCCCTCACCCTGTGCGAAGGCCGTTTCCAAGGAGTCGATGACGCGTTGATCTCCGGGATCTCCAGCTGTCAAACGATCGATGATGACGAGCAGTTCAGTCGGAAACGTATCTCCGCTGGGCGATTCACCCGCAGACAAATTCCATGTTTTGCCGTCTGCGATTAAACGGACGAACCCTTCTTCTCGCAACTCGCCGACCATCTCGGCCAGCTGTTCTGCGGAGTCGACATGGCGTGCGAACGCGATCATGTATCGCGTGGCCTCTGGTAATCGCGATAGCTGCTGAGCGACGGTGCTCGCCGATTCTTGACGAACTTCCTTGCCGCACCCGTGACACACCACGCGTCCAATTCTCGCGAACAGCAGCCGCAAGTGATTGTCGATTTCGGTCGCGGCACCGATCGTGGACCGGCTGGATGCCGAGTGATCTTTATGGGTAATCGCGATCGCGGGCGGCAAGCCATCGATGCGATCGGCATCGGGTTTTTCCAGCCGCTCTAAGAACTGACGCGTTGATGCCGAGAAACTCTCGATATAGCGTCGCTGCCCCTCGGCATAGAGCGTGTCGAGGGCTAGGCTAGTTTTGCCGCTGCCGCTGACACCGCAAAAAGCAACTAATCGGTTACGTGGAATGTCCAAATCGACATCACGCAGGTTATGAACACGGACTCCACGAACTCGAATGCAATCGTCCGACCGCTGCAAATCCACTAGGGTGTCTCCTCTCGACCGACTTGAATCCCGTATCGTAACGCCATGCCAGACGTCGAGCTACCCAGCACCTGCCGCGCCGACTACGATTTCGATTGCGTTCGCAGCAGCGAGTTAACTGTATTCGGACTCACTTCGGAATTCCGCGCATTGCCTCTCAACTTTCTATCGACCAGTCAGCTGACTCTCGTTGGCATCGTCGTGGCCGTGTCGCTTCATCCTCAAAAACCCCCACAACAATGACGGAGACATCAACGCTTATGCCCTCCATTCAGATACTCGACTCGGGCCGTCTCGACGAACGCGAGTCGGCATTTCCTCAAGCGGTGCAGTTGCCCGATGGCGACATCCTGTGTTCTTTCAGTGTCGGTGGCGGGCAGTTTGTCCACGGCGGCACAGATTGGGTCCGCTCGACGGACGGTGGGTTGACGTGGAAGCTCGAAGGTCAGTTGATGCCGTCGACGGTCGAGCCACCAACTGCCAACTTCTTGAAGCTCAGCCTGTCGGCCGATGGCAAGACGATCTACGCCTACGGAACTCGCTACTGGGGTAGCATCGACGACAAGTTCGGCGAGCGGCGCGGCGAAGCGTTGTTCTGCGTCTCGACAGATAACGGCCACTCGTGGTCAACTCCGCAAACGATCCCGATGCCTGACGTTCCGCTCGAAGTGTCGCACTCGATTCTTCCCCTGGCGTCAGGGCGGTTGCTTGCACCAACCGGATTGCTCGTCAGTAAAGAACGTCTGGGCGAGGAGGTGATTGTCGCGGTCTCGGACGACGGCGGAGAAACGTGGCCTGCGCATCGCACCGTCTTCAAAGATCCGGCGGGGGAATTCGGTTTCTGGGAACAGAAGCTTGTGGAGATTGCACCGAATCAAGTCTTGGCGGTTGCGTGGACGATTACGCTCGGCGACTATCACGACCAACCGGACAGCTTCACGATCTCGCGCGATGGCGGTTGGACATGGGGGCCGTTTCAATCGACAGGTATTCGCGGACAAACGATGACTCCGCTACCGCTCGGTGGCGATCGGCTGCTGGTACTCTACAACCGCCGTTACGGAGCACAAGGCATCGTTGCGGCCTTGGCAACGTTCACCGACACGGCGTGGAAGGTGCATCATGAGCAGTTGTTTTACGATGCCCGCGCCTTGCGCGACGGACCGCATTCGGGAGCCACCGGTGTCGATGAACTGGCAAGCTTTCAATTCGGCTTTCCCACTGCCATTCGTCTCGATGACGGCACGTTCCTCGCTACACATTGGTGCGTCGAGCAAGGTGCTTCTGGAATTCGCTGGACGAAGTTCCGGATTGAGTGGTAATCGCATTGAGTGGATATGATGACCGAGACGGCTCATTGATACTCGGCGCGAGCGTCGCCGCCTGCGGAGTTCGTCCACTCAGAACGCTGATAGCGGCGGATCAAAAAACCTTGAAGTCTCAAGGAACTGGATTCTGGAACGAGCATCGTCTACTTGATCCTGAAGCTTCGTACGATCGAGCCACCAACCGACGGCGAGCGCAACAACCACTGTACACAGTAACAATTCACGGATGGTGATCTGGGGACGCCAACGTTTCGTTTTGTCGTGCTGGTAGAACATGGGCCTAGATTCGATTCCCTGCGCCGCTTCGTTTGGAGAAATGTCGCTACCGCTTCGTTTGGCGAAACAGCGTCCTGCCGATTCCTGCTGCGCCAATGTAACCGGCGTCGCCGCCTAGCGTCGCGTAATCGATGCTGACCGAGTCGCTGACAACGTGGTAGGCACGTGCTCGGAACTCGGCTCGCACACGATCGAGAAACATACGTCCGGTGGCCGTCGCATGGCCGCCAAAATTCATCGCCCCGCCAAGAATCACTGCTTCGGGATCAACGGTATGCACGACGGTGACGATGCCGACGCCCAGCAGTCTCGCTGTTTCAACGATGACTTCCCGCGAGAGTTCATCTCCCTGTTCTGCCTCTTCGAACAGCATCAAGGACGTGAGTTCCTCGCCGCGCGCGACACGGTTGGTCAAGCTACTTGAACGCCCGGCAGCCAGCAGATCGGCCGTACGTGCCGCGACCGCCGGCGCGCTCGCATAGGCTTCCAACTGCCCTTGTCCACCTCCCCACACACACAGCCGTGCGTCGAGACGCGAATCGACGATGATGTGTCCGAACTCGGAGCCGAAGCTATGAGTGCCGTCGAGCGATACTCCGTTCAAAATGATTCCGCCGCCAACACCGGTTCCCAAGGTGAACATGACGATACTGTCAAACTGACGACCGCTGCCAACCCAATACTCGCCAAAGGCGGCTGCATTCGCGTCGTTGGCGAAGCCCACAGGTTTGCCACACAGTTGGCTCAAACAATCCCGCAGCGGAAAGTAACGCCAACTCGGCATGTTTGGCGGTTCCAGGATCAATCCTTTGGGAATGTCCATCGAACCCGGCGTTCCCAGCCCCACGGCCGCAATGTCGTCGAACGTCAAGCTTAGTTCGGCGACGAGGTTCGCGATCGCGTCGCGGCTGCGACGCATAGCAGCTTCGGCACCTAGCGATTCGTCCGTTGGAACTGCCGTGTGAGCGAGTGTGTTGCCGTTGTCGTCGACGACTCCAATCTTGATATTCGTGCCGCCGACGTCGACGCCAACGAAGAAAGGGGCGGTCGCTTGATCGCGTGGGATCCGTTCACTAGTCATGAGGTGCTTGCTATTGCGGGTTGGTTTGAGCGAGGCAACGCCCGAGTATAGGAGTTGCCGACACAACCAACAATCCGCAGGACAAATCTCACTTAGTCACCCAAGCAGCCGCGCAGCTGTTCGCACAATGCGGGGGAACAATCGCCTTTCACGGTGACGCCAAACGATCGCTCCGAGTCGCCCAACACTTCAATTTGAATGTCGACCCGATCCGGCGGCAGGCAATCGCGGACACGCTCGCCCCATTCGACCAGCGTGATCCCATCGCCGGCGAACATCTCGTCGACACCGATCTCCAAAAACTCGTCGTCGTCGCGAATACGATAGGCATCCAAATGGTTGAGCGTTCGCGCCGCGGAATAGTGCTGACAGAGGACGAATGTCGGGCTCACGACGTCCGCTCGATTCACGCCACACGCCGCAGCAATCGCCTGCACAAGTCGTGTCTTCCCCGCACCCAGCGTACCCGACAGACACACCGTAGTACCGTCCGGCAAGAACTGAGCTAGAGCGGCACCGAAGCGATCCGTATCTTCCAGTCCTGCGGCTCGAAAGGTGAAGGTGTTCGCTGACATTAGTGTTCGTATCCGCGCGGCGCGAGGGACTGGCATTCGCCTGCTTCGTCGCGGAGCCAAAGTCCCGGTTCGGCAACGAATTCACCGATCCGCGTGACCGGAATATCGATCGATCTGTCGGCCACGATTCGTTCGGCTGTTTCGGCGGATACGGCGAGAATCAACTCGAAATCCTCGCCGTCGCTCAAGGCATGGTCAAGGGGCGAGCCTAGGCGTTGGTCGAACTCGACAAGTCGATAGGCATCGGCTGAGATCGGGACATGGGAGGCATCAACGATCTCACCGCAGGCGCTCTCGAGTGCCAGGCGGCTCAGATCGAGTGACAGCCCATCGCTGACATCCATTCCGGCGTGCAGGTCATAACGTAGGTGCAGATCCAGGGCCTCGTTAACTCGCGGCCTGAAGTCAAAGTGTTTTCGCAGTATGCTGCCGCCAAACGAGCCGGTCACCAAGATTACGTCAC
This sequence comes from Planctomycetota bacterium, assembly GCA_963204995.1. GTDB lineage: Bacteria > Planctomycetota > Planctomycetia > Pirellulales > Pirellulaceae. The sequence continues at coordinate 11,198 of CAUJKL010000713.1, forward strand.
CGACTCGTGCCCCGTTCCGTCTCAATACTCCGCGATCTGTGGGCTCGCCGATCGCAGTCACGCTGATTGCAAATGGATGTTTCCAGGTGTTCGTGTCGCCTCCCGCCAGCGATACGCCGAACTCGGCAGCCAGCTCCAACAATCCTTCGTAGATTGCCTTCGTCATATCAAGTGAGGCGGTCGTGGGAACTGCGATCGACACAATTGCGGCGACCGGTTTGGCAGCCATGGCTGCTAGGTCGCTGAGGTTCACAGCCAATGCCTTGCGACCGACACGTCGCGGGTCGCAGTCGCTCAGCACGAAATCGACTCCGTCCATCAGCATGTCGCTCGTGACGACACACTGACTCGACGGCAGAGAAAGCAGGGCGGCATCGTCACCAATCCCCAAGATCAACTGCGGATGGGACGGCACTTGCGTTCGAAGCCAAGCAACGAATTCGGACTCCATGTAAGCTCCGTGGCATTTGGAGTGCGGGGACTTGTCACCGCTTTGGTCTGTGGCGCAGCCACTTTCTTCGGCCTCACGCGAGGAAACGGCTCCGCCGCGAAAGAAAGCGGTGACAAGTCACCGCAGTCCAAAATGTGATACCCTCCACCGCGCGAACGATAGAACCCAGCTTACTGGTTTCGCATCGACACCTGTAGGTGACCAAACAGCGTTTCGCTACCACGCAGGACGTAGAACTTCACCGGTTCGTTGCCCCGGACGACATCGCTTTCCAGGATGAAGGCGACGTTATCCATCGAGACCGTCTCCCACTTATGCATCCCGACCAGGATATCGCCGTAGCGAATTCCTTGCTGTGCGGCGGGACTATCGGAACGAACACCGATAACCTTCAAGCCGCCTCGATAGCGAGTGCTGATACGTCGAAAGGTGCTGCTCGCGGTAGGCGTCAAACGGATCCCGAACACGTCCCAGGCCAACTCCGAGACAGAACGTTCCGAGACAGACGCATTACTTAGAACGAGACTTAGCTTATGGGATTCGCCACCACGGCGAACGGTCAGCTGCAACTCGTCGCCAGCACGTTTGTCGAGCAGGGTTCGTTCAAAGTCGAGAGCACGACTGACCGCAACCCCCGCTACGTCCACCACCACATCGCCGGGCAGTACACCAGCGATTTCGGCAGCGCTCCCGGAGGCGACTCCGGTAACCAGGAACTCGCTCTTCTGTGGACTAGCAATCGTTTTGCCTTCGACCCCGTGTGTCACCGTCTTGCGGACTTCGGTGTCCATCAGATGAGCGGCGACATCGAGGGCGCGATCGATGGGAACGGCAAACCCGATTCCCTGAGCACCTACTCGCACTGCCACGTTGATTCCGATCAGGTCGCCATCAATATTCAACAGCGGCCCGCCGGAGTTTCCCGGATTGATGCTTGCATCCGTTTGAATCAGGTCCGCGTACTCCTGCCCCTCACCCACTTCCACGGTGCGATGCAGCGCGCTCACGATTCCACGCGTTACGGTATGTTCGTAACCGTAGGCGTTCCCGATCGCAATGACCTCTTCGCCGGTCATCAGATCGCTCGACGTGCCGATGTTCATCGTTTGCATCGGCTGCGGAGCTTCGATCTTGATCACCGCCAAGTCTGTTATTGGGTCGTTGGCCACCAGGCGAGCGACCAGCGTGCTGCCATCGGCCATCGATACCTGCACCCGCTTCACGCCGTCGACGACGTGAAAATTGGTTACGATGTATCCACGAGGATCGATGACGATCCCAGTTCCCATTCCATTTACTTGCTTAAGGGCACCCTCTTGTTCATCCGCCGCGACCGTCTTGCGTCCGTGAATATTCACGACGGAAGATTTGGCCTGTTCGACAGCATGCACGATGGCACTTCGTCGAAGTGATGTGGCGAAAGTTGAAGAGAGTGCCGTGAACGATACGGCAGCGATCAACGAGCCGACCAGCAACCTGATCGAGAGACGCTGAGAACAGAACGCGGGATCAGACATACGTGGCTCGTCAGGGTTGATCTGTTCCGCTCCGTCCCCAATGTGGAAACGTAGCGGTAGAACTAGGTGCGCGGGGAACTCCAGTCCGATGTATCCGAATGGTTAGATCGGCGCATCGGATCAAATACCTATAGACGCCCCCCTTGAGGACGCAGTGTTATCCCATCTTGCCGACTTTGACAGGAGGCTGGAGGCTTTAGGTGGGGCAGGCGCGAGATGACTGAGAGCGGTCGGCCTTGATCGTAACTTTGCGAAAAACGCTAGCAGCCGCCATGGTAACCCGAAGCGTAAGCGAGGAATTGAGGCGGGATTCAGCGCCGACCTCGCCCACGCTTCGGGTTACGATCAAGGCCAGAGCGGTCTAGCCTGGATGATTCCAAGCCTGAAGCAAAGGGATCACGCGTCTTTGAATGGTGATCGAGTTGTGGTAGGTCTTTGTTTTTGCGT
>CAUJKL010000714.1 GCA_963204995.1 Planctomycetota bacterium
TAGGTGTCACCCGCCGCCGCAGGCGGTATCGTTGCTGCTATTGGATAAGGCCTAGCTCACGGAATTCTTGGCGAAGCTTGCGAACAATCCGAGCCTTTACACCCTGAGCCCAGCGTTCGCTCTTGCCCAGTCTGGCCCCAACCTCGGCGGATGAAAGCCCCTCGATTACATATAACTCAAAGCCCCGCCAGGTTGCTTCGTCGCAATCGGATTGGACGATCTTGACAACGTTTTCGTACCAGTCAGCAACTTCCGCCTGGCTCTCTTCGTGGAATTCAGGAGCCTCCAGCAACGCGATGAGCTTGTGATGGTCCGTTCCACCTTCGCCTCGCGGATTACGCAAATCATTTCGCTTGATCCAATCCTGTGTCGTCCAGACGAGGGACTTTCGAAGCCATGCACGGAATGAGCCGGGCTGTTCCCGTACCTCCAGTTCCGGCAGGTTGTTCAATACCTTCACGAAGGTCTCTTGAACAATATCTTCCGCATCCTCGAGACTCAGGCCCAGGTTGGTTCGGCACTTGTTCACGAGGTAAGGACCGTAGACGCGAATCAGCTTGTCCAAGGCCTTCGGATCTTGTGCGATGGCATCGCGTATCAGCGAGTGCCGCGTGTGGTCGGGGCCACAAGGATCTTCGCAGGGACTGAATGACATGAGATCCCCTGGTGGTATGATGTAAAAAGCTTTCTGATTTTGATCTTGAAAGGTGGAGTTGTCCAGCTTGAAAAGAGACATCCAGTAAGTGTCGGTATCGCACTCCGCGAGGATGCTCGTTCCAGCGCGAATACCTGTCAAGCAACTTGCCGCGCCCCGCCGATGCTTCTCATTGTTGCGATCGAATCTTTCACGTAGCATGGGTCGCTGAGCCAGATGCAACACCACGGTGTTTAGCGTAGATGGAGGAGAGCGAATGACAATAATGACAATCGGCTTTATCGGGGCCGGTCAGATGGCGCGAGCCTTGGCACGCGGTTTCGTGGCTGCCGAGTTGGTGTCCGCCGATGGTGTTGTGGCCTTCGACCCGGTCGCGGAAGCAGCGGCGCAATTCGCGGAACTCGTTCCTGGAAGCCGGATTGTCGCCTCCAATCAGGCCGTCGTGGCAGCCGCCGAAGTCGTTGTACTCGCCGTCAAGCCACAGTGTATCAATGACGTGATGCTGGAGTTGGCGAAGGATAAATCTGATCGCGTCCTGTTCATTTCCATCATTGCCGGCACACCACTGACGGCTCTCTGTGCCGGACTGGATAGTGGACGAGTTGTGCGGGTCATGCCGAACACACCATGTCTGGTCGGCGCGGGTGCTGCTGGCTATTCGCTGGGTCCAAAAGCTTCAGCGGCAGATGGTGACTTGGTAGGGCGGCTGATGGGGGCGGTCGGCATCGCGTTTCCCGTCCCCGAGTCGCAATTGGACGCCGTCACGGGGCTATCGGGTTCCGGCCCGGCCTATGTATATACTATGATCGAGGCGCTCAGCGACGGCGGCGTCCGAGCAGGATTGCCTCGCGCAACAGCAACCGCCCTAGCAGCACAAACGGTATTGGGAGCGGCTCAAATGGTGCTCGCCACCGGAGAACATCCTGCTGTTTTGAAAGATCGTGTCACCAGTCCCGGCGGGACGACCATCGCGGGCCTCCAAGTGCTGGAGCGAAGCGGGCTGAGATCGGCTTTGATCGATGCGGTCGAGGCCGCCACCAAACGTTCCCAGGAGTTGGGCCAAGCTTAAGGAAAGCCAATCTTCAAAAAAGCCGATCAACAGGAAAGCCGATCAACAGGAAAGGTAGTGCCATGCCATCCGTCTTTTGCACTGTCGACGATAAACACATTCCCTTGTATCGCGTGATGTGGATCTCGGACGTCCCACATTTTTGCGGCCACGGCGATTGCATGCACGAAGGCGACTACGAAGTTCGTCTTGAACAGGACGAGTCCGTCTGGGCGAGCCGTGAAGAACGCGATAACATATTGACAGCGATTGACGCTTGGCAAAGTGGAGCTGACTTCGACGACGAATGGCGGTAAACAATGTCTCTGTTTGAAAACGATCTATATCAATGGCGCGAGACGTACTTTGTCTTGTTCGCACGAGCAACGCGTCCCCAGGCCAAAGCGGTGGCCCTCGCGCTCAAGCAACAAGACGCGCACTACGACGTCTCGAACATCGTTGCCAATGATGCTGGCGAGCTCGAGTCGTTGACGCTTCGTTCGCCCGAAGACTCTTCGGCGATGGATATCACGTTTGTCACCGGCGAAGAGGTCACCGAACAACGCGAGGAATTGCTGAATACGCTCGCCAAGTCAACGCTCGGCGAAGGCGACCGCGATAAGCTGAACTTTCTCGGCGAATGCGATTCACGATATGACATCTATCACTTCGAAGAAGCGACTTTCACTGGCGGCGATGAAGGCGACGACGATCCGCTCGATCCTGGTGCCTTGCTGCTCGTCATGGATTGCTTGGCGAAACTCTGTCACGGCGTCGGCATCGATCCGCAATCCGGTTCGTTGATGTAGGGCCTTCGCGAGCAATGTACGTCAGGCTTTCTAGCCTGACGGTCAGGCTGGAAAGCCTGACGTACGCGCGGGCATGGCACCCGCCGTTCATTACAGAACCTGTCGCGGTATCTTCGCACGTAAGGCGGGAATGATCGCACGCGGAACGAACTTCGCCAGACGTTCGTCGCTAGAGAGTGGCGTGAGCTGCTTGATCAATGTGCTCGATACGTGAGCCAACTCCTC
>CAUJKL010000715.1 GCA_963204995.1 Planctomycetota bacterium
AAGAGGACGACACGCCCGAGCCCAAGATCCCGCATGGTCATACCGCGTTCTGGACCGACGACGTCGGACAAAAGTGGGTGCTCTTCGGCAACCCGCTTCCTGTGCTCAAGTTCCCGGCGACCTATGAAGCTTGGAGCGATCCTGCAAAGTGGGAATCGATCGACGCCCCGAAACAGTTGATCTCTGCCGAAGGTATGAAAGTGTTGCCGCACAGTGGAAGCATTGCGTGGAACGGGTATCGCCAGCGCTGGGTGACGATCTTCATGGAGGCGTTCGGCAAGCCCTCAGGCTTCGGCGAGATTTGGTATGCCGAAGCGACATCGCCCTTCGGCCCGTGGGAGAACGCTGTGAAGGTACTCTCGCATCAGAATTATTCTTTCTACAACCCACAAGTTCACGCCGAGTTTACTTCCGACGACTCGCCGCATCTTTTCTTCGAGGCAACCTACACGACACTATTTGCCGGTCCATCCAACGCGAGTTCGTTGTCGCCTTCCTATCCGCAAGCCACGCCAAGGTACGACTACAATCAAATTCTCTACCGCCTGGACCTGGATGCAAGCGTGTTGGTTGATTCCGAAAAATAGCACGCTTAGGATCGTCCAGGAAAAAACTTCATGGAACGAGGTGGCTGGGGCTGAGTCCGCGAAGCCCCGGCTTACCATGAACTCCAATCAGCCGTGGCGTCGAAGACTCCGCCACAGCCACCCGCCAGTCGTCACCCGCGATCTCACTCGATTCACGATTGATTCACATCGGCTCGCCTGGATACAGCAGCGACTGGAAATGCTCCGTCGTCTGGAACAGCTTTGGTTTTAGCTGGTCCAGTCCAAGCTGCCGAAGGTTCCCGGCCATCCGATGTTCGGAGTTGCCGATCGTTACTGTCAACGTGCCGCCACCACTGACCTGTCCGTGATAGCGCGTGCGAACGCGCGTGCGGAGCAATTGGCCGTCCTTGACAGAGAATGCAACAACGTCCGTCCCAGGCAACTCGTCGCCAACGCCATAACCACGCTCGCCTGAAAGTTCCATGATCAGCAAACCGTCCGGATCAAGAATTCGTCCTTCAAAACGATCCTCGGATAACGTGATGGGTAATTCCGTGACAAACTTTGGAAAGCCCCAGATCTCTCGCCCCGCGGCACATGCCAGCGCGGTGCTTACCGGCAAATCAAGCACGAAGGAACCTGAACGCCGCATGGTTTCTGGCTTCTGCAAGATGTCCGTCAGCGATTGCACTTCCGGCTGTTGGCCTGCGGGCACAGCCAGCAGCGACAGTCCAACCTCGTGGTATGGCCCGATCCCTGTGTTCCGGTACTTGAAAAACGAGAGCGTCGCGATGGCCTTTCGCTTTGCTACCAGCGGCTCCAGGCCCGTACCATTTAGCGACTGTCTAGCTGCCTCGGCATCCACTTGAAAGACCGCCAAGTAATAGGAGCAGTCGAAATACGGGATAGGCAGGGCGGCGTCGCCTGCGCTAGTCGATACCGCTGTTGTCGGTACATCAAAGAAGTCGTGACCATCTGCGCTCACGTCGTTATCCTCCACGGCTGTTGATGGCATCGAGAAACTGTTCCTGAAGATCTTCGATGACTGCCAGACGATTGATCTGGTTGGTTCCTTCGTAAATCTGCGTTAGCCGGACGTCTCGAAAGCTCTTTTCCACATAGTTGCTGTGCAGCACGCCATGGTTGCCGAGCAGTTCCATGGCGTTTTCGCAAACACGCACGGCCGTGTCACTGCAGGCGACTTTGCACATCGAGGCATTGGCCTGAGTGGGCACCGGCCGACTGGCGTACTGCCAGATCATGCCGCGCATCGAGCTGGTATCAAGGACCATCTGGGCAACGGCGAGTTGAACTTCCTGGAATTCGATCAGTGGCCTGCCTGCCATCTCGTATCGGCAGACGAAGTCGATCGCCGCTTCCATGGCCCCGCGAGCAATCCCCAGAGCAATGGCCGCTACCGGCGTGCGGGAAGCGTTCAACGTTGCGCGGTTCAGCGCCCACCCGTTCCTCAGTCCTCCGACAACGTGATCGTCAGGTACGAAGACGTCGTCAAATTCCAGCTCGGTTGCACTGGATGCGCGTTGTCCCATTTTCAGTTCATTCCGCACGGCGGAGTATCCAGAGGCACCCTTCTCCACCAGAAAGCAGGTCCAGGACGCCATGCCTTCGCCTTCCAAGGCCGCAAAAACAGTGACCGCATCCGCGATGTCTCCGCCCGAGATGTACACTTTGCGGCCATTGAGCAACCAGCCGCCGGTTGTTCGTTTGGCGATGGTTCTTGGTTTGAGACTGGCAGCGCCCTCCCCATCTTCGACGTCAGAGCCAGCGGCCGGCTCGGTGATGGCAAAAGCAAAAATGTAGGGCTCACCCCGCGCGATGCGTTCCTGGGCAGGACGCAGGATGCGCTTCAGGATCTTCTTGTCGCCGGCCAGCAACAATGGAATTGTGCCGAGGGCATGTGCCGCGAGAACAAGTCCCCAGCCACCACAGGCGGCGCACAACTCTTCTACCTTGATAACGGCGGGCCATTGCGCCGAGTAATCCATGAGTTCAAACCCACCACTCCCAAACGGTTGGGGAATGTGATTGGTGAGCACCCCTGACTCTGCCGCTCGCCGCAGGACGGCGCTGCGAGTCTCGGCGTCGTGCGGCGTTACGTCTCCTAGCAGGGCTCGTGGTTTCAATTCCTGTTGGGCAAAGGTACGCGTTTCGCGGCGGAGCCGCTGCAGCGGCTCGGGCAGTATGGCTGTATCCTGGTCCCACAAGGCCTGAGGTTGATAGTCGATGATCGCCCGAGTAAGCATTGGAAAACACTGAAACGCCTGCCGCGGCGATAACGGATCCGTCGGCGGTAAGTGGCCGGACAGCGATTTGATTTTGTCGCGTTCCATCATCGTGGCGACTCCCACTCCGACAAGAACAACAACAGCTCGCTTGGCGAGCCACAAAGCAAGCGAAGATGGTTGTTGTCGCGGACGATTTTCTCCACGCCGGTCTCGCGTACGTAGCCACTGCCGCCGAACACTTGCAGGACATGGTTCGCAGCATCGCAAAGCAGGTTGTGCGCCTGGGCTCGAACGTTGAACACCTTGCCGAGGTTGTCCGCCGTTAAGGCCAGTTCAGCGAGACTCTTGAGCAACAACTCGACCGTCTGAATGGTGCTTCGGCAATCAGCCAGCATCTGCTGAACGGCGACGTGTTGCTTAATCGGTTTGCCGCCCTGTACTCGCACCGCTGCGTACTCAACAGCCTTGTGGTAGCCTTGCCGCACCGCCCCCAGCCCAATCGCCAGCAGTGCCTGGGCATTGATACCTAGTGCGTCCCTGTACTGCCTCAGACAGAGCTCTCGGTCGGTGATCACTTCTTGGGGAGTTTCTTGGCCGGGGTGCCACAGCCAGGTGCTGGTCTCATCCAAACCGTGGCTGTGTGGCGAGATGTCGATGGTCAGCGCTTCACGCGGGAAGAGCGCCCAGACAAGATTCGCTTCTTCCCGCAAGCACGGCACGAGCAGGTGTTGCCAGCTTCCGGCAGCCTGAAACATCAGCGGCATGTTCTCTCGCTCGGAATCCAAGCGAACGAAGTAGTCAGACAGCATCCGCAAGTCCCCGTCCTCGAGGCTCTCTCCCTTCAGTAGTCGAGCGAGACTGTGACGCGCGAGTCCGTAAGTACCTTGCACGCAGACGATCGTTTGCTCGCCGCAGCTCAATCCCAAGCAGCGCCGCAAGTAGTTGCCCATCGCCAACTGATGAAAGTGGTAGGCAACGCCAGTGCAAGCTTGCGCGACCGATTGCAAGGCCGTGGAACTGAGTTGTGTTCCCCATGAGCTGTCCAAATTCTCCCACAAGCCTGCGCCCGGCTCGGCTTCGAAGTTGAGCAGCCCGATGGCCGTGGCCTCGTCGGTCAGCCGGTCAAGCTCCTGCGGCTCGATAGCCCGCGCCGGTCGCTCGACCAACGGACCAATTGAGCGTTGGCAGAACCGTTGAATTTCGGACACCATCAACTGGAGGTCATCGTCAGCAAGTTCAATCGCCATCAAACAATTCCGAACCAAAGTTCCGACCACTTACACCAGAATCAGGCATCTCAAATCTCGACCCTCGACCCTCAACCCTCAACTCTCAACTCTCAACTCTCAACTCTCAACTCTCAACTCTCAACTCTCAACTCTCAACTCTCAACTCTCAACTCTCAACTCTCAACTCTCAACTCTCAACTCTCAACTCTCAAAACAATTCCGAACTTACACTCTTCGAATGCGTTTCATTCCGACTGCGGTGTCACGACAGCACGAAATCGTACTTCATTTTTCTTAAGTCGTTGGTGGACCGTATTGATTTCCTCCAGCGGGTATGTTTCCACCATCGGATGGATGTTGTGTCGAAACGCAAACTGCAGTACCTCGTGCAAGTCTTGTCGCGAACCGAAGTTGATGCCGATCACTCGCTGTTGTCCCAGGATGAACGTCCTGGGGTCTAACGGAAGCCGCCCCGGCGTCATGCCGGTGAGGACTAAAGTTCCCAAAGGCGACAAGCCGCGCATCACCTCTCGAATCGTCTGGAAATCCAACGTTGTAGACAGCACAACGTCACCGCCTCCCAAGTCCAGCAGTTGTTTGCCAACGCTGCCGTCAGTCGCACTGACCACGTGATGCGCCCCGAGCTGTTTAGCCAACTCGCATTTTTCGTCGGTGGAAGTAACTGCCACAACCTCCGCGCCAAAGGCCCTGGCGATCTGAATCGCGAGATGCCCCAAGCCGCCGATTCCCACCACGACCGCCCGTTGGCCAGCTCGTAGTCCGGAATTCTTGAGGGCCGCGTACATCGTGAGCCCCGCGCAGAAAAACGGTGCCGCGACAACGAAGTCCAACTCCGCAGGTAAACGCATTGCGTAGGCTGCTGGGACCTTCATGTATTCCGCGTAACCGCCATCCAGAGTAAGGCCGGCCGCTCGCAGATCGCTTTGGGACGTAATGCAAGCCTGCTCTTGGCCCGAGAGACAGCAACGACAGCGACCGCAGCCAAACCACCAATACGCACCCACCCGATCTCCTGGCTTGAGGTGGTCCACTCTCGCGCCGACTGCCTCGACCGTCCCCGCGACTTCGTGACCCGGAATAAGCGGAAACGGGTTCGTCGCAAAACTACTCAGAAGTCCATCCGCGATGTGTAAGTCGGTGTGACAGACTCCGCAGGCATGAACGCGGATCAGGACATCCTGGTCGCCAATTGTGGGAGTTGGAACGTCCTTGATCGTGAGCGGCTGCTGAACGTATTCGAGCACGGCAGCTTTCATTCTGTTCCTCTTCGCATGGTTGCCGAGCGTGAGATGCTCGCAGGCATTCAGCAGCATCAGGCCACCTGCTCGCTATTCTCCGGCGGGCCAGATGGACAATACGCAGAGCTTAGGATATGGTCGCGGTTCCCCGCAAGTGACCGTCTGCCCGAAGCGAAATTCATTCTTCGATGAAAATCCTGGTTCCCACAAAACGCGTGCCCGATACGGACCAGAAGATCCGCGTCAAGCCGGATCGGCTGAGCATCG
>CAUJKL010000716.1 GCA_963204995.1 Planctomycetota bacterium
TTGGAGGCCGGCGCCGACGCGAGCGATCTCTCGCTGGCTCCTTGCTCGGGCGGGACGTGCCAACCGGACGTGCTGGTCATGTGGCACGCCTTGCGAGGCTCGGAGTACACGCTGGATGTGGATATCGAAAAGGTTCGCGAAGCCGAAGAAGTCTTCAAGGATTGCATGAAGGATTATTTCTTACCGCCCGAAGCCGTGGCGGTCGAACCACTGATCCCGTGGAGCCCGATGCCCGGCGGTGCGTTGACGGCCAACACACAGATGATGCGCGACAATGGCATCATGGACAAATATCCGGAACTGATCAAAGCGATGGGAGACGTCGTCCGCCGCGGCGGTTACGGCACTTCGGTGACTCCCGTCTCGCAGTTCTATGTCCAACAAGCGTTGAACAACGTCATGTTCGGACCGTGGAAGAAGATCGCCGAACCGTACGGCAAGATGGTGCTAGGCTATTTCGGCAAGACGCCTGTGGAGCCGGATGACGAAGTGGTCAAGATCGCGTCCGAACAACTGGGTTTGGAGCCGACGACTCGGTCGCCGCTCGAGATGAACGATGAAGATCCGAAGAAAGGCATCGAACCGACCAAGAAACGTCTGGTGGAAAACGGGCTGCCCACCACCGACGAGAACATCTTCATCGTCGCCGCATGCCAGGACAAAGGGCTCGCGTTCCTCAAAGGCGAAGCAACGATCGGTGTTCGCAAGATGGAAAAGGAGCTGGCCGCTCCCTCGACGACCGTCGCAGGCAGCGGTCGCTATGTCGTCACGGTCAATGGCAAAGAATACCGGATGGCATTCGATGGAGATCGGGCGACGGTTAACGGCAAGACGTACAACGTCGGCCTTCGCGCGGATGGTGAAGCTGCGGCCAGCACGCAGGGCGTCGCGCCGAGCGGCAAGCGAACTGCGGTTACTTCTGAAATGCCGGGCGTGGTCTTGCGCGTGCTGGCAAACGCGGGAGATGCGATTAGCGCGGGCGAGTCGGTATTGGTGATCGAGGCCATGAAGATGGAAGTCCACATCAGCGCGACTGTCGCCGGAACGATCGTGGAAGTCGCCGTCGCCGTCGGTGATCAAGTGACAACAGGACAAGAATTGGCGTCCATCGCATAAAGTCTTTCTCTCATGACACGCGTCGTTTGGCTGACCGATATTCATTTGAACTTCGTCGAGTCGGAACTCGTGGAGCAGTTGCTGGACGAAGTACACGCAACCGCACCAGACGCCGTTTTGATCGGCGGCGATATTGGCGAGTCGCAAAACGTCGCGAAGTATCTAGCGAGATTCGCCGCGAGGCTGGTGTGTCCAGTCTACTTTGTGCTCGGGAATCATGACTTCTATCACAGTTCGGTCTCGGTCGTCCGGCAAGCGATGGGCCAGCTCTGCGAGAGACACGCCAAGCTCTGCTATCTCACGCTACAGGAGCAGGCCATCGAGCTAACTCCCGGTGTCGGGTTGATTGGTCACGACGGCTGGGCGGACGCTCGTTTTGGCGACTATCTCGGCTCGGACGTGTTCTTGAGCGACTATGCGCTGATTGAAGAACTGGCTGGACACTACGCTCTCGATCGGCGACCCATGCTCCAGCGGCTGGCCGACGAGGCGGCTGCCCACGTGCGCGAAGTGTTACCCAGGGCACTCGCTCGTTATGAGCACATCATCTTGCTCACTCATGTGCCGCCGTTTCGAGAAGCGTGTTGGCATGAAGGCCACATCTCGGATGACAACTGGCTGCCACACTTCGCATGCAAAGCAATGGGCGATGCAATTCTGGAGATCATGCAAAAGCACCCGGCTCGCAAGCTGACCGTACTCTGCGGCCACACACACGGCGAAGGAGAAACACGCCCGCTCGACAACGTCGAGGTGTTCACCGGCGGTGCGGTTTACGGAGCTCCTGCAATCACACGGATGCTCGATCTCGCCTGACCGTGGCGACAAGCTTCCAGCTTGTCAGCCCACAAGCTGGAAGCTTGCGGCTACTTACTGAGGCGATAGTGATACGTCTTGTACCGATCGACCGCACTGCCAGCGTCTTCCCAGCTGTATCCATAACCGCCGAAATGCTGGAGTCGAATCGTGGTATCGAGCATGATCTGAAATCCGCATTGCCGTGCTCGTTCGCAAAACGCAAAGTCCTCGGCCAGATACCTATGCCCCGGCCCGTCCTCACGCAACATCGGCAAGAAGTAAGGCACGAGCGGACGGCCGGGAAAGCGTTCGTTACAGACGGGCAGCTCCAGTTGTTGCCCCATCTTTTCGTAGACTTCTCGCCGGACCAGCAGAAATCCAGTCCCCACGTACAAGACTTCGAGCAATCCGCCTTGTTCGCCAAACACCAGTTGCTCGGTCCCTGGCAGCACATGACAGGTGAGCGCCCGTCGCCCTTTCTGCGGATAGGTGGCGGCGACGATCGGCACTTGGTGAGCGAGTAATCGCTCGACATCATCGGCCGTGAATCCAATATCGGCGTCGATCCAGAACGTGGCATCAAAACCGTCCGCCAAGGCATCGCTGGCCATTTGGCAGCGACCTTGATCGATGGCCGAATAGCCACGTACGCGCCGCACTTCGAAGCCCCGCGATTCCAGCTCGCGCAAACCCACTTCGCAAGCCGGTTCGACGTGCGAACCGACGGGGACAAGGATCACGCAAGCTCGCGACGGTTTGGTCACTTCAACGCCTGGATACCAGCAAATGAATGCCCAAGGGAAAACGATGTTCCTGAAGTTGTTTGATGCCCGCCTCGGAGACATTCGAATTGTGCAGCGTCAACGTCGCAACGTGATCGAATTGCAACAGCACGGGGACAACGTCGTCCGAGATGTTTATCGGAGTGTTGACGTCGGTCAGCTTGTGGAGTTGTCCGACGTGGGCGAAGCCGCGATCCGTGACGCGCTCGCAGTCCCCCAAGCTAAGGCGTTCCAAGTCCGTAAACACGCGGAGAACCTCAACGCCCTTGTCCGTAATTTGGCTGGAAAGAAAAATGCCGCGGAGCTGCGTGAGCGGGCGGAGGCTGTTCAAGCCGCGGTCGGTGACGTTGGTCCCGTACAGATTCAGCCAGTGCAAGTTGGCGAGCCCCGCCACAACTGGCATGTCGGCATCCCCGAAATTCCCATTCAGAATCAAGGCACGGATGTTGCCGTTGTCCCAAGTCTCGACCGAAGCTCCCGCATCACGAAAGCGTTGTGCAAGTTCACGCTCGACGTCGCGGGGCAATCCGCCCTCAAGCGGTTGTTCCGCACGCGCGCCGACGTGTGAGCCGAGCAATGCGAGCAAGGTCGCCCAAGCGAACTGCGTTACCAGACGACGAACGAATCGAACGGTGTGGGGCACAGCGAGTTTCTCCTGCGATTTGGAGTGCGCGCTTTCTTTCGCGGCGGAGCCGCTTTCCATGCACGATACCGAAATAAAGTGGCTTCGCCACCAACCAAAGCGGTGACAAGTCACCGCACTCCAAAACTGACTATTTCGCGGTTCCGCGACCTAGATCAATCGAGCGCTGATCGAACAACTTACTAAACTCATCCTTCCGTTGGACTTCGATGATCAGACCGGGCCGCTCGCGACGCAGTCTATTTAGTGCTGCATCGGTAATCTTCGTATGCGCGAACTTGACCTGATGCAACCGCTTGGGCAAATGAGGAAGACAGGCATCCGTGAAGTTGCCGTTCAAGATCAAATACTCCAGGCCGGTGAACTTGCTAATGTGGGCCAACCCCTCGTCGATGACCGAGTCGGAGATCTCCAGCTTGCTGGGACCGATTGGTCCCAAGAAAGCGAGTCCTGCGCCAGTCACTTGGGTTTTCGTTAGATCCAGATTCCCGAGCCACTTCAACTGACCGATATAAGGCATACCGGCATCGGTGATGTTTGCGCCGAGTATTAAGTCATGCATCCATTCGTGAGCAGGTAAGTATTTCATTCCTTCGTCGGTGACGCCTGAGTAGCTGGACAGTTCCAGACGGGTCAAAGTCTTCACCTCGGCCAAGAGTTCCAAGGTCCGATCATTAGTCCCACGCGGCCCCTCCAACCAATGCAACTGACGAAGCTGCCGCAAATGCTTCACGACTTCGGGCGTGATGTTCGGTGCCGTACCGAAATTGATCGTAGTTATCTGAGCGTTCTCGCCGATGTGTTCGAACGCCGCATCGGTGACTTGGGAGTTTCCGAGGCTGATGCCGTGGAGAGCCTTGCACTTCGCGACATGTCGAAATCCTGCATCAGTGATGTTTATCGAGAGCCCTAAGCCAGTTAACTCTTTCATCGTAGCGACGCATTCCATCGAAGCATCAGTCGCGTTTACAGGCAATGTGAGTGTAAGCAGGGGCAGGTTACGAAGGTGCTCTACTCCCTTGTCAGTCATTGCTGCGGGCGGTTGAGCAAGAAATTGGAAAGACGGCATCGTGCGAAGATAGCGCATCCCCTCGTCTGTAACTTGCGAATTCGCCATGATTACGCTTCGTGCGTCGGCGAATGCTGCGACGACCGGCATGTCTTTGTCGGTGAAGGTTCGGCTTAGATACACGTTCCCGATGTTGTCACGATTCCCACCGAGCAACTTGAGAAGCTGTAAAGCAATCTGCTGGTCGTCCGCGCTGTCTGTCAGCGTCGGATAATCCTTTTCCGCGACCATTCGCTGAAGTTCTGCTTGGTCGATCACTTGCCCTGTAACCAGGGAGGTACAGATCACCAAACTGAATAACACAAAACCACAACACAAGCTGCAGCGTGGATTAGAACGGCCAAGGCCAATCGTCATCGCTGACACCTCCTACGATATAATCCGCATTACTATCGATGCCAATAAATGGACCCAATCCATTGTCTGAAATTCCGCTGAGCAAGATGCGGAAATACTCCTCGTCCGCTTCATCGTCAGTGTCCCCATAGATCCGCACAGTGCCTGCCTGTGTCGTCGCTCCAACCGCTGCGAAACTAATAGAAGTGGAGGCAGGTAACAGCAGGTAGTCACCACTCGTTCCGGGCGTCGCCTGGGCACCACCATTGCCATCTCCCGGAATATCCACCACCGAAACGCTGATGTCACGATCGATTGCGCCCACCAGCGAAACGCTAAATGCGGTGTCCGTGAAACCGGAGTCACCTTCGGTTGTCAGACCACCACCAGTAATGCTGAGGGTTGCATAGTCGTCACCACGAATCATTACATTTGTTGAACTGCTTCCGAGCGAGACGGCACGTGCCTCAATATTCTCTGGCCAAACGATTTGCACCAGTTCGATGCCGAACGACTCATCGGGTTCGGCGACACTGTCGTCCAAGATCGCGATGGGAAGCGAGCCGAAAGCATATGCGCCTCCAGTGACAGTACCTTCGGAGCCCATCGCCGTCTGCCCTGAACTGTAGACAACCGTTCCACCGGCATAATCGTTGGACCCTGGCCCCGAGCCTCCGATCTTGGCACTGCCGTTTACGGCCCTCCATTTCACGTCGACGGGTATATCAATCGCGACACGGCTATCCGATGGGAATTCGTCGTGCCGGAGGATCAGCCGGAAGTACTTGGCACCCCACTCGCCTTCTAAAGCGTCTGCCGTGGTTTCTGCTTTGGTAGCTACCCACGAGGGGACGATGTTGATCGTGCCCGAATCGTCGTTCACGATCGTGTCTGTGACGCTGAGCTTTGCAGAGTCGGGGTCCAAGCGAACGTCGCGCCCGCCGGAGACACTGCCTAGCGTAACGGTGTAATCTTCATTCAACTCGATGATCAAGTCGTTAGTGATGTTGACTTGAAAGAGATTGCTGACCGTATCGCCCACTCCGAATTTGATGACTTGGTTCGCTGGAACTGAATAGTCCGCTCCAGTTGCTGTGCCAGGCGCGACCGTCAACCCGACCGTCACTTCTGCATCGACGGGATTGCTCAGCTGCGCCTTAAACGTCCGGTTCCAGTGATCGGCAACGGTTCCTTCCTTGGCCCCCACATTTTGATGCGGCGCTAAAGTGGCAAAGGCCGTGTCGTCGTCCACGATCGTGCCGATGCCAAGGAGAACACTGTTTTGTGAATCGTACTGATGCGAAACGCCATCGATGGGCGAGGTGTCATTCGTTACGGAATCGATCGTCAGGGTGACCGTCTCGTTCGACTCGACCCAAACGTCATCGAGTACGGGAACGGACACAATGGCCGTATCGCCATCTGCCGCGAGAACCACAGTGCCCTGAATCCAAACATAGTCTTTCGGCGGCGAGTAGGGAGTGTTGGTGTCGCCCGCGGCACTTGACGTTGTCGCAGTACCGCTTCCCGACATGTAGTGAATCGTGGCACCGTTCGGGACATCGCCATGAAGCGTGATTGTGAAGTCTAGACTCCCGCCGTCCTCCTTCACAGATGCGTTGCCGACCTCCACGCCGAAGTAAACAGATGAAGTTCCAGGGACGTTTCCTCCGCCCTCACCATCTCCGCTACCGCTGGCCGACATCGACATCATCATGGTGGCGGCTCCGACTCCAACTGCTGCAACGGGAGTGGTAGCCTCGTTGGCTTGCAATGCGTTGCCTGAACCGGCGTCGCTGCCGCTGCCGCCGCCCACTTGGTTCGCGATCTCCGTGAAGTCCGATTCACCAATCTCCCCATCGTTGTTGACGTCCGGGTAGATACTGCCTGGGTTGTCGGCGGTCAGCGTAACCGACTCGCCCGAGTTTTCATAGACGACATTTGCGACCAGCAGCGCATCGATGGGAGTGACCACGCCATCCGCGTTGACGTCAGCGGGCTGGTTAACGTTGAACCAGCCGTCCGCAGCCAACAAGTTTCGCGTCTCTAGATGCTCGCAACTCAGTCGCCGGGCCGAAGGTTGCTTACTGCGGATTGGGCTACGCATCGATCGTAGGAGATGGGTGAACTGCCAGAACGACGATGGCTTGCGCATTGAATAGCTCCTCTGCCTGATTGCTGATTCTGCCTCGCGCGGATCTGCGCTGTTGCGCAAAACTACCCATGAGATGCCGTGGAATAATCACCACACACAACGCAGCTTGAATAAGTTGCGTCGCGTGACTTGCGGGCGGCGCCAGCCCTCTATTTAGCCATAGGCAAAAAAACGTCAAACCGAACAGGCATTCCAAAAAATTCCCGATATTTTTCGCTCGCGCAGGTGGTAAACCGGATTCGCTCTGGTCATAAGTAAGGCGTCTCATCAGGGTCGGGGGAGCTTGAGCGATGGCAGATGACGCTTTCGAGGTGGAAGACAAAGCCGATGCGGACGACTTTGCGGAACTCTATCAACGGGCGATGGCAGGCGACGAGGACGCGCGAACCGATCTCTGGAAAGAGTTTCGTCGACACTCACTGAACGTGATTCGTTATAAGGCAGCGGATCTGTCGATGGGCTGGGCCATCGAACCGGACGAGATCTATGATTCGTTCTTTGTGGCACTGTTCGCTCGTTGCCCTCCTATCCGATTTCAGGATCGCATCCACTTTGCCTGCTATGTCGAGAAGTCCGTACGGCGTAGCACCAAGCGGACCTTACAACGCAACATCCGGCGATCGGAGATGAGTTTGGAAGCCTGCGCAGAGATTGCCTGCGAGGTGAACGTCGTCGAAGAGCTGATCTGGCAGGAGCAGTTCGCAGCCGCGAGCACAGCGCTCTCGAAGCGCGAAAAGATTATCTGCGAGTGTGTTTCCAATGGTGTCACCTGGCGAGAAGTCGGACAACAGCTCGGCATTGCGGAAGACACCGCGCGGATGATCTATCGCCGTGCGTTAAGTCGAATCCGCGAGCAACTTCTTGAGGGGGCTTCTTATTCAGCTCGCAACTAAATCTGTCCGCGTCACCAAAGTCGTGAGACTTTGATTGTCGCCGCTCCCTCTGAAGTCTCACCACGTCTCACTACTTCAGCTACAAGAAACAACGCGACCTCGCCAGCACGAGTGCTGACGAGGTCGAGATGCGTTTGGCGTTGGTTGCCTTGCCCGAGTTAATAGTTCGTGTTCAAACCCGCATCGACGTTGCCGACCATGTGGAAGTGATTGTGGTCGATGTAGATGACTTCGATGGCGTCTTCGTTCTTCAGCTGATGCGGAATCGGCCAGCCAACATTGGTGATTTCCGTGAAGTAGATCGTACACTTGTAGTGAGCATGATGGAGTTGAGCGGGGCCGATGGTGGGGATGAATCGCGGCGGATCGACGTAATCGGCGATCTTCTCTTTGACGATTCGCATGTTGTTCCATTGCTTTTCGTGCAGGTAGGGCAATCCACCTTCGATCGGACGTGCCCGCTGCATCGCTCGCAACACTTCATCATCGCTGGGCGGGTCAAGAGCGACGGACGGCCCGCCTGCGGAAAGAGGCCCAAGAATCGGAACGGTGTCATACCGCTCGTGAATCCAGAACTCGTCTTCCTTCTTATCTTGGAAATAAGGACTTATCGGAATCGGAATGGACATCAGCCCAAGGTTGGATCCCGACACGCCGACGCAGCCCGTGCTACTTAGAGCCGTGCAAGCCAGGATTACGTTCAATGCGGTAAGAAGTGACTTGTGAGACATGCAACCATTCCTCAGTCGAGAGAGTCCAAACGCCTGCTGCGCCGACGTCCGCTGTTCGTGTCTGCCCTCATATATCGTGTGAAGCTGGGCAGAACTTGCGGATATTTCCGCTTTTGCGGGAAATTCCGAATAATTGAGCTCGCTAGTTGACTCGATGGTTGCAGCTTTTCGTCGCGGAACGTCGGGGGACTTCCGAAAAAACACGTTCATCGTCGTGTAATCGTTGATATGGGGCACAATACTAGTTCGAGAGCGCCACGTTGAGATTAGCCGTTTGGTCGCTAGCCCCGGTTGTCGCCGGTGAGGAGCAGTCCCGAAACAAATTCCGTACGACGCCCCTGGCACAACCTTCTTCGGCCCCGACCCACCTTCGGCGTGTGCCCGGTCGGTACAACCTCTGCCGGGGCTGTAAAGCCCTCGACATTACCCACATCTTTCGCTCCTTGCCAGGTACTTGTCGTCGCGGGAAATCCGTGGCCACAGTCCGAAGGACTTTAACAACATAGCCCAGGGTCGCGCAGCGCACCCTGGGATTCATCGAACGAAAACACCGAGGAACCCTGAAAGGGTTCGACAAGGATGACGCGG
>CAUJKL010000717.1 GCA_963204995.1 Planctomycetota bacterium
GTGCGCCGTCGTCGATGCCATCTTCCCCAAGAGCCAACGGGAATACTCGTCGGCGGCACCGGCCGTAATCTTCCGCAAATCCACGTCGCCAAAGAACTCAATCAGCCGCTCTTTTGCACATTTCAGCTTTTCGATCCTCCGAGAGGTGACGTCTGTTCGGCCTGCGATGTACGAATCAATAAAACTGCCGAGCGTTCCGGTGACAGTGCGTGGCTCGGCGAGCCCCCGCTCAACCACCAATCCGTAGAACGAGTCGTCGAGGCCTGACAGCCAATTCGAGACTTCTCGGCTTAACGGTAGATTACAGCGACGCTCGTGAAGCAAGCTGTCAATGTTGTTGGCGAACCTTTCGGCAATCTTCTGCCTCACCGGCCCGAGCGGGAAACAATACTTTTGTTTGTCGACATACGCGATAACTCGCGTTGTTCTTCCGCGTTTCTCGATACTTGCCATAACTGAACCGTCTTTCTATTTGCGCTTGTGTCGTCGCTTCAGTTCCTCGCCCGTCACCTTATACGTTTGAGCGCCCCGCCAACCGCCGAGCAAATCCGCAGAAAGTCAAAATCAAGATTCTTTGTTTGCGACTCCGTGCGACGAAGGCACTTAGCCGCCCGTTTAACGCTCGACATTGTCGAAGGTGTCTCCGCAGTCGAGTCCGCTATCATGTCGGCACCACTGCCAGTCTTGATGACGTACAGACGTGTCGGTGCTGTTCGTCAAAACGATTTCCACGTCTCCGGACTGTTGCCGGCGAGACAAGCCGGTGCTAAACATCGGTCGAAATGTGCAACCCGTTACCACGGTCTGGTTGTTCCCACCTCACATCGGCATCGCGTAGTGCCATCAGTAAATCGCGAGGAAACGCTGGGTCATGTGCCAGTTTGTTTAAGGCAGCTTGCCAAACGGCGGTTGCATCCGTTAAGTCGACACGCGAGACGTCGGCATTGTTATCTAAGGTTGTCAGCGTTTGCCGAGCGACATCAAGGTAGTTCATAAATCACCTATGGAAGTGCGACCAAAGCGACAAAAGGGTAACCTCGGTCGCTTTGGTCGCGATTAGAGTCCTACGTAATGGCGAACCAAGTCTCGACCGACCGTCCACGGGTCTTGGACTTCTCGCATTGCGCGAGTCCACATTCGTCGAGCAGCTCCAATGCTTCGCCAACTCGGTCGGCAGGTTGGTGTTTATGAAGCAAGTCACGAATATCGGTTCGCGTGAGTCCCTTCGGATGCAGTTGTCGTAAACTACGTAGTATGTCGTCGGCGACCGGATCACCCAACGCGCTGCCGAAGATGTACTTCGCCGATTGTTCGGCATACTGCCAAAACGCGAGGCCCGGGAAAGAAACGGGGACAGGTCCAGTTTATAGTTGAAGGTGCCTGAGAACTGGACCTGTCCCCGTTTCTTCCCCGTTTCGCCGCTGCGCATTCCCATCGTTTGCAGTAGCGCTGAGTAGCGGCGTTTAGATGGGAAGGGGGATGGGGATGGGGATGTCTGGTCGCAACGCACTTACCATCCGATTCCTCCCGTAGAATCGCGGAAAGCAATTCCGTTTCGTTCAAGTCGATGGAGTCTTTCATTCTTGGACTCGCCCCAGAACGGCCTCGCATCACAAGGGACTTCGCTGCTTCAAAGCTCTCGTCGTTGGTATCTCATTCAGTCGATCGGGGTTGGAAACATGGTTCATTGGTTGCGTTCCGCAAGTTGCACGGTTGGCGAAATCAGCGGCTGGATCGTCGCCGAGACATCGGGGCGATCTCGAAGCTCGTCCGCCGTCAACCAGGACCAGTAAGGACGTATTTCAGTGGGGCCGGGGCGACCGAGGATCGCCATTTGCAGCGAGTGTAACGACTGCTCCAGCTGGTTGTTGGCCGACGTGAGGTCGAGGCCCGGAAGGTCGATCAGGCAGAGATGGGTTTGAAAGTGTGTGTCGCGTCTGCCGAAGCGACTACTTTGCCGGTCGGTTTCCACCAGCTCTTGATCCACAACTTTCAGGTCACCGTCAAAGGCCAGATCCATCGGCATCGCTCGAACAACGGCGTCGGCGGGTGAGGCATTTAGCTTCAAGCGAGTGGCGGGAAAGAAGTACTCGTGTTGACGGTTCTGGACAACAAGGAATTCGCGGCCACGATCCATCGCCCGCGTGATCACGGCTGCCGCGACTTGCCGGTCTTCGAGCAACGATCGGGCGATCAGCTTGGTCGATTCGGTGACGTTTTGTGCGTCAAGCAACTCGTCGTAGCTGAACCACCGCAGATCCGGTGTGACTTCGTCGGTCAGCGGCTGCGCGGGATCGATGCCAATCACGTGATAGTCGTAATAGGTGTACTGTCGCGCACTTTCGGAGTGCAGGCATTCGCCGACACGGTCCAGCGGCGTCGCCGTCGCGTTTGGCCAGTCTAGCGAAAGTTCACGCTCGTCGATCGCGGCCAATGCGAGTTCCGCAGGGCTGAGTGAATTCGAACTTTCAAACTGCTTCATGGGAAACGCGTAGCCATGCCACCGCTTGTTGTGAATCAACAGGAACTTCGCAGCGGATTCGTCGTATACGATCGCCACCGCGACGGACTTCAATCGCCGGTCCTC
>CAUJKL010000718.1 GCA_963204995.1 Planctomycetota bacterium
GGTCTGCTTTAACAGGCGCGCGACGTATCCATCAAAACCATCGAACGCCATGCCTCCGAAGATGAACGCGCCGGCATAGAAAATCGCGGTGGTTTCGCCGATTTCTTCCCGCCCCAAGGTGGCCATCGCGATGCTGCCCAACCCGCAGGCACCATTCCCGAGCGTGAGCAGCGTCGGCACGACTACGAGACCCGATTTTCTAATTGAGACAGCCATCGCACCAACTCCACAACAGATTCCAGCCGCATTCTGCAGCTCTCGATTTCAAGACACTTCCGCAGTCGCCTCTCCTGCGCTTGGAACTTGACTGTCTGACGAATACTTCGCCACGACGGTCGTACCGGCCATTACTTTCTGGCCGATTGAAACAAGGATCTCCAAGCCCTCTTCCTTGGGAATGAGCAATTCGGTCCGCGATCCTAGCTTGATCATACCGAACTGCTCGCCGCGCTCAACCGAGTCGCCGGGTGCCACCCAACAAACAATGCGTCGAGCAATCGCTCCGGCAATCTGCCGCATGATAAAACGGCGGTGCGGAAAACTGTTTTGTTGGAGCCGGACTTCCATCCGCTCGTTTTCGCGCGCCGATTCGGGGCGAAGTGCGTTCAGAAACTTGCCATGCCGGTACTGCAACCCGACCACCGTCGCATCCATCGACGAACGGTTGATGTGGACGTCGAAGATGGAAAGGAAGATTCCGACCAATACCGCCGGTTCCCCAATGAACTCGTCGTCAACATCCTCGATGCAGGCAATATGACCGTCGGCGGGCGAGACCACCGCGCCTGGTTCACTCGGCACGATCCGCCTGGGGTTGCGGAAAAACCAGACGATGCACAGCCCAACGAGCCCCGAGCCAATTGCCAGTGGCGGGTACACAATTGCGAGAGCCACCGTCACCGCCATCGTCGCCCCGCTGAGAATCATCAACTCGGCCAAACCCGCACGTGCAAAAGGCAGGCGATCACGCCAAGCAAACGGATCATTCGCTGCCGACCAGGAATAGCCACCTTGGTTTCGATAGAACTTCAAATCGCGAGGATCAAGCACTTCGTGAGGACAGGCGTTGTGCGTCCCTTCGCGTTTGGCGAGCATTTCAGCCAAGTAACGTCGGCGAAACGTCTTGAGACACCAGCGTCGCCAATGCCCCCAGGCGAGCTCGATTCTCATACAGACACCACCGCCCGGTTGGATCGACTTGATTTCGGGGGGCAGCGGCTCGATACTCGCTGCTAAGTCTTCTCTCGCCATTCAGTCGCCCTTCAATTCGCTTTCCGCTGGCATCGTGCAGATTGGCGAGTGTATTCTGACTCCCGTCATTGGAAAACGGCGGGCAGTAATCGAAACTTGTACATCTCGCATTGGTCTTACACCGCATCTCGAGGTGAGTCAACCGGCAGGTTTCTCTCTCACGAATATCGAGACGCACGAGCCTTGCGAAGCAAAGAGTTTTCGAGAGGATGGTCGAAGTTGGCGGGCTGTAGCGGTTACAATGGTCCGCGTCTCGTGAAGTACCGCCACCTGGAGAAAAGCAGATCATGATTGCGACCATAAAACGAATCGCCCTTATAACCTTGGTACTAAGCTGCCTGGGGCTGGATGTTGCAGGTGCGGAACGACCGAACATTGTTGTTTTTCTCGTCGATGACATGGGAATCATGGATACCTCGGTTCCGTTTCTCACCGACGAAGAAGGTAACCCGAAACGATACCCGCTCAACGACTACTACCGCACACCCAACATGGAGCGATTGGCCAAGCAAGGAGTCCGCTTTAACAACTTTTATGCGATGAGCGTTTGTTCTCCGACTCGCAACTGCATCATGACGGGCCAGAACGCCGCGCGACATCACACCACGAACTGGATCAATCCGGAGAAGAACAACCGCGGCCCCTTTGGTCCACCGGATTGGAATTGGGAAGGCTTGAAAACGAGTGACGTAACATTGGCTCGTCTGCTGCAAGGAGCCGGGTATCGCACGATCCACGTCGGCAAAGGCCACTTCGGCGCACAAGGCTTTGAAGGCTCCGACCCGAAGAATCTGGGATTTGAAGTCAACATTGGCGGAGCCTCGTTCGGCGCTCCGGGCAGCTATTACGGCGCGCAGAATTTCGGCCTTGGTACGAAACGACAATCGCACGCCGTCCCGCACCTGGAGAAATACTTCGGCACCGAAACCTTTCTCACCGAAGCCTTGACGATCGAAGCCAAGTCACGCGTCACCACCGCTGTCCGAGAAAACAAGCCTTTCTACCTGTACTTCGCGCACTATGCCGTACACGCTCCGTTCGACTCTGACCCGCGTTTCGCGGCTCACTACAAGGACTCCGGAAAACCCGCACCAGCGCAGGCGTTTGCAACCTTGATCGAAGGCATGGACAAGTCGCTGGGCGACGTCCTGGATCATCTCGACGAGCTGGGTGTGAGCGAGAATACACTCATCTTCTTCCTCGGCGACAATGGTTCCGACGCGCCGCTGGGACACGAGCACACGGTCGCCTGTGCCGCGCCGCTGCGTGGCAAAAAGGGAGCACACTATGAAGGCGGTATGCGCGTGCCATTCATCGCTGCCTGGGCCCAGGCGAGCGCTGACAACTCGTATCAAAGGCGGCTCCCGATCACCGCAGGTTCGCTCCAGAGCCAGCAGGCG
>CAUJKL010000719.1 GCA_963204995.1 Planctomycetota bacterium
CGAAGATGAC
Source organism: Planctomycetota bacterium (assembly GCA_963204995.1). GTDB lineage: Bacteria > Planctomycetota > Planctomycetia > Pirellulales > Pirellulaceae. The sequence goes on from CAUJKL010000719.1 coordinate 11, forward strand.
GAACGACAACACGACGAACGAGAAGATCGATTCCACAAAGATCCACCAATCGGGCAGCGTGCGCGTGATGACCATGTGCGCCAAACGTCGTCCGAGTAAACAGGCCGCAATCACCGCCACGACGAGCAACACGCGACCGCTCAAGATAACGCTGTTCACGCTAAACCAACCAGCTTGCGGATCGCGCACGTGAGTAATCAAGGGCACATCGCTGGGTGAATCGGCATCGGAGATGAGCACTAGACCGATCGGTGGTTGGTCCTCTTTCTCCCGACGGTCGAGAGCAACTCGCAGGCTGCCGAGTCCTTGGTTGTCCGCAACGCCTCCGTCCATCAGCGGCAGGGGCTCTACAAAGGTCTGTTCGCCGGAATCATCGGACAGTGCTTTCAACACCGCGGCGCGGTCGTCCCAGACAAAGTCGTGCGGAAAACCAATCGGCTCGAATCCGCCAGGAAAGCAGGACGACGCAGCCACAACATCTGCGAGACGCATTTGGCAAGCAATCGTCTGCGGCATCCAGTGCTTGCCGTTACCGATGCGTGCTCTCGGATTGCGACTCTTTTGGAAACGGAATGGTAACCCGCACCGAAAATCTGTGGCATTGAAAATGAGCTCGCCGATGTGAATCGGTCGATCGAAAAACTCCCCGAACTTGGCACCTGAATAATATTGCTCGTCGAGCGCTGCGGCTTGTGCAGTAATCAGCGTGCGGCGCGGCAACGTGTCGTACTGTTGAGTCAACAATTGAGCGGCGCGATGTACCGGCCTCTGAGTCCTGAGTCGCGTGAGAAAGTCGTCATAGAACCGTTCGAAGCTTTCCTGCCGCACCTGCGACAGTGCGTACGACGCTCCCACAATCGTGCCGCCCGAGACCGTCGACAACACATCCACGCTCTCGAGCAATCCTGCTTCGTGCAGTGAAAGGAGTGTGCCGAGATGAAACGCGGCGGCCCGGTAGCCACCGCCAGAGAGTGCCAAGGCGATCGGTCCTAGCGGCCCGCCTGCGGACATTGTGATGGGTGATGTTACGTCTGCCATGCCTGCTTCCTTGCCAACTCGGACGGAGTTCGATTGACGAGGCAGTATCGCAAACGATCGTCCTATCGCCAACCGGCGAGCAAGCAACGCTGGCGAGCTTGACAAGGCCCCATTCGATATAACACATTACTTCTGTGTCGTTCGGCACCTCATCATCTCTACGGAAGGTCGGTCGCGAATGGATGACAGGCGAGCTCCCAGCGAACATGAATGGATGGAAGCCGTTGCACCTGCTGCTCGACAGCAACGTCAGGAAGCGGTTCGTTCGGTCACGAGCATCGAACAGCCCGTGGTCACATGGCGCGAGTTGCTGGCGGTTGGAAGCGTCGTGCTGCTCGCCGATGTCACGCTATTTCGCGGTCATGGGTACGCTGGCAGTGCCGCGTTTTTCCTGCTGGTGCCAGCTTTGTTGCTTGCCGGAATGAAATTTTGGCGTGAGTCGATCAGCTTGTGGGTCAGCGGCATGATGCTGGTGTTGCTTGCCATCAAGCTGCTGTGGTGTGGCGCTACGCTACTGGTGTTGTTTGGTTTCGCCTTGACCGTTGCGTTTGCGATGAGCGCGCTCGGCTATCCGCCGTATGTCCTGGAGTTGATCGTCTACGCATCGCAAACCGTACAAGCCGGTTACTGTGGTCTGGTGCATTATTGGCGATCGGCGGCTTGCCTTTCGCCGCATGTGCCACGAGGCGGTTGGCTGAACGTCGCTCTACCGGCAATCACTGTGGTAGTATTCGGCGGCATCTTCATTCTGGCCAACCCCGATTTGGCGACGGCGTTCGGTGAAGGGGTCGATTGGTTCGTCAATCATCTTCGCGATTGGTTGTTCGAGCGGTTGCCGACTCCCTTGGAGATTCTGTTTTGGGGAGTCGTGGCTTGGGTCACGATTGGCTTGCTGCGGCCTGTCGTGCAATCTCCGCAAGGTGTGGTAGATGATGGCATCGTATTCGCCAAAGCGGCTAGTGAACCGGCACCACTCTATTCCCCGTTCCGAAATACGCTTGTGATGGTGATCGGTCTGTTCGCCATTTACTTGATCTTCGAGTTCTCGACCCTCTGGTTCCGCAAGTTCCCGCAAGGGTTTCACTATTCGGGCTATGCACACGAAGGTGCCGCCTGGTTGACCGTGGCACTTGCGCTCGCGACGGTCATCCTGTCGCTGGTCTTTCGCGGTTCAATTCGCTTCGATCCGCGACTTCCGCAACTCCGCAAGCTCGCCTGGGCGTGGTCGTTCGAGAACTTCCTGCTGGCGATCGCGGTCTACAATCGCTTATTCATCTATGTCGGCTTCAACGGGATGACGCGGATGCGGATTGTCGGCCTGTTTGGCATCACAGCGGTTCTGGTCGGTTTCATCGTCGTTCTGGTTAAGATCGCCCACAATCATAACTTCGTCTGGCTGATTCGTCGGCAACTTTGGACGGTGTCGATCGCCGTCTATCTCTTTGCACTGACGCCGCTCGATTCGATAGTCGTCAGCTACAACGTGCGGCGCATTCTTGCTGGTGATCTTGCTCCCAGCGTGCAATGCAGCGTTCATCCCATCAGTTCGGAAGGAGTCGTGCTGCTTCTCCCCCTGATGCAATCATCCGACGACGTGATTCGCGAAGGAATAGCCGCGATGCTGGCCGAACGCGAGCAACTTGCCGCAGACCGAGCCGCGTTGCAGCGGGACGAGGGCTGGACGTCTTATCAAATCTCGGATGCCTGGTCACAGCTTGAACTGCAAGCGAATCGAAATTCCTGGAAGAGCTATCGCGATCCAGCGAAACGAGCCCAAGCTCTCAAGGCATTTCATGATTATGTCTACCAGTGGTATTGAACTGGCTCAAAAGGCTGTTCATTCTGCGTTGGCGCGGTTCACCAGATCCTGCCAAAAGTCGCGGGCAGTGCGATGGAAGGCGATGACCTCTTCTTGGTGTTCTGCCGGTTCAATCTTGATCCGGCGTGCTCGCTCATAGACCCAATCGTAAAAGAATTGAGCTGACGTTTTGCTGATTCGAGGCTGCTGCCCGATTTCGACGTAGTAGGGGCCGGTGGAGGCAAAACGAAATGTATCCTGGTTGTTGGTCACGGCCCGAATCAGCATCCAACCGCTCTCCTTAAACTCGACGGTCGGTAATCGGCCGCCCGCCTCTTTGTATTCAGCAAGACGCACCTCGCGGTCGACTCGGCCATTTTTGATGATCTCGAGGTACTCGACCTTCTCACGAATCGAGAGGTTCAAAGTTGCTTGAAGTTCGATCGTTTCGCCAGAGGCTGCCGTAAACACATGGCCAGGTAATTCGCCATTCACTCGCGGACGCAACATCGGTCCATTCGTCACAACAACTTGCCCAGCGCGAAGCCCCTCGAACCACTTCTCGTAAGTCAGTTCGCCGTCGCAATAGACATATACGCGATTGTAGCCGACCGGGTTTGGTAGCACGCCCGACGCGCTGCCAGCGGACGGCGGAATCCGCAGGCCGCAATTCAGCAAGTGGTAGTAGATGTCTTGCGACCAGCGACCGTTGCCGAGCGTTCCCGGATAAAACTTTGTATCGCGTGGCTTTCCCCAGGCTTCGGTGCCGAGCACTTCGCTGCGACACATATGATTGTTGGCCAGTCCGATCGAGTCGATCTTGCCCGTCGCCACCCACGTCGGCATGTCCCACCAGAAGGGTTTCTCGATGTCGACATGAACCGACGGTTGCTCGCGCGCCATTTCGAGAAACTTGATGGGCGATGGATACTCGCGATCAGCTTCTTGAATCGGCAGCGGTTTGTCGAGATTGAAGTACAGCAGGGCTCCGCCTTCGCGCTCGTCCTCGCCTCCCATCCGATGATAGAAGCGATTCGTGTCGAACTGTGTAAGCAGCGACTCGGGCATCTCGGCTTCGGCCCAGGTGTTGGTTTTATTCCACCAAGTGATCACCGGGGCAACGTGCAAGTCTTCGGCTCGCATCAACAGCTCGATATCCTTCAGCGGTCGGTGGATGTGTAGATCGCCGCACCACCAGCCCTCTTTCTTCATCTCCACGAAGCGTTCCATTTCGACGGCGTGGGAGTCTTCCGCTCCGCGTTCGATCATGAAGTGGCCCGTGCGGACGCGATATTCGGGGCCTCGTTCGATTTCAAACGTGTATGCGCCGGGACGCAGCTTGAGGAGAATCCTGCCGTCAAAGACAAAATGATCCTTCCACGCCACCGTTCCGCGCGGCAGCACCGGTCGACCGCGACTGTCCTTGAGGTGCATCCGCACCGCGACTTGATGGCCGGTTTCCTTGTCGATGGCGGTTACTTCGACCTCCCCTTCCGTCGCCGCCGACAGCGATCTTGCCGCCGAACACGCTGCCAACAACATGGAAAACCAGAATATTGGGATCTTTCGGGAATGGCTAATCATGGATCTCACTCGGTCACGAGGAAAACCAAAGCATAACGCACAAGTGGCCAATCGCGAGAGAGCTTCTGCCGCTTGATGGGAGTCGCAGCCGAGTCATAGAATGAGGACACGGTTGCGTCGGATCGCAACTACGTCAGTTAAAGTACCTGAGAAACACCACGCGAGTGACATGGAAGACGACTATTACAAGATTCTGAGCGTCGGCCGCGA
>CAUJKL010000720.1 GCA_963204995.1 Planctomycetota bacterium
CCAATTGCCCGATAACGCTGCGCACATCCGGTTCGCTAAAGGGACCGCGCGATTGAATCATGCTGGCTAGACTTGGACCGTCGCAAAACTCCATCGCGATAAAACTGGTACTCAGACTCTCGAATCCTTCGTACACCGCGAGCAAGCCCGGATGCTCGAGCGACCGGTTCAGTTGTAATTCTCGCTCGAAACGTGCGTGGGCGTCGGGGCTGTCCACTAGATTGTGGCTCATCATCTTGAGAGCAACACGAAGGCCGCCGGTTGGGGCTTCGGCTTCGTACACGACCGCCATTCCGCCTCGGCCAGCACAACGCTGAATCCGATAACCATGAACCACCTTGCCGACGAATGCGTCGGTGTCGTGCTGCCCCAGCCGTTTGGCCAGCAGTTGCATCATCGCCGTGCGAAACACAGGAAAGCGACGAGCGAGTTCATGAAACTGCTCGGCCGGCAACACGGCCGCCTCAACGGCGCTCGTCGCGATCACCGTGGTCGTGCTGTGGTGTGTCGTCAGCAAGCCGATTTCACCGAGGATCTTGGCGTGTGGACTGGTCACCAGCAATTGCTCGTGCCCGCCCGCACGAAGGTAGACACTGGCCTCGCCTTTCAGCAGCACGATCAGTTCGCGTGTCGGTTCGCCCTGACGGACCAGCACGTCGCCAGCGGCGTAACTGCGTGGCTGAAGCGCGGCCACGAAGCTGCGGACGACGGCCAGAGGCAGCTGAGAAAAGGGCCAGGTAGCGGTGATCATTTCGGTTTCGCTCGGCGGGCTTTCGTCGTCCGGCTTGAACCACGTTCCGGGTGACGTGTCCAACAGTTGCTCGGAGAAGCGGGGGCGATAGTCGGCCAGCGTCACATCGTCACCACGCAACGATCGGTAATGAAGCTCGATTTGTACGAGATCTTTCACCAGCCAGACACGTTGTTCGGGCGTGGCGAGTTCCAGAAATTCTTCGATGGTGGGCGGGCTTCCGTTTCGCCATTCGCGTTCGAAGCGGTCGCAAAGCTTTTCGAGTGCCTCGACATCAGCCGCACCAGGAAGCGTCGGGCGTGCCGTCGAATCGATGGGCGTGACGGCTGGTGTGCTGAGGCTCAGGAAGTTCTTCAAAAAACGACCCATGACGTTTCTCTCGGTGTGTTCTCTACACTCCCGGCATGCGTGTGATACGGTTACCTACAAGGACTAATGAGCTTCAGTCACGGTAAAGCGTTTCTCGACCGACAGCAACCCAGGCCGGTCGAATTCGAACAGTTACGCCGCCGACCGCGGCGAGACTCACGACGCGGCCCGCAATCATCCCGGCTGTTGGCCGGATCTCGGTCTGCGAGTCGCGGCGTTGTATGGTAACGCCAGTGGTTAGGAGTCGCATGCGAATGACCCCGTGTGTGGCAGCTGCTTGCTGTTTGCGGTACTGGAACGTGATCGCGTGTTTTTCTGGATCGAACGCGAAGGATCTCGCCACGTAGCCAGACGCCAACGCCGGGGCGGTATGATCGACCGACCAGTGGGAGCCATCTTTCGACGCAGCAAAGAAGTGTTAGAACTTGCCCGGGACGTGGCAGTCGTCCCACATGTGATACCCGTCTGCCTCCTGTAAGGCAAACGGATTGACCGTCAACCGCCGCAACATCGTCGCCGCGACCGTCGGTCTGGTCGGCATGGTCAACGATTCCTGGGAGGTCGGTGTCGCGGGTGTCTTTCCCCTGAGCGACGCAGAGAATCGCGTATTTGATTCCCAGGTTAAGGTCTCCCTCATCCGCCGGCGCTAGCGGCGAAGTCTCACGAAGCGGGCGCTCCTTCAACGGCGAAATCGCGGGGAATCGGTGTTCGCGGCAGCGATCCGGGGGAAGATATTTGCGAGCCGGCAAGTGTGTGTCGATGAGTTGGCCAGCAGCGTGATGCTACCGATGCTTTTTTTGACGATCTTTATGACGTTGGTTATAAAGGAATCGAACCACGCTGTTACTTTTTCACCGCTGCTGCCACGCCTCGTCCAAGTGAATATCTGTCCCCCCAACGATGCCCGCTGGCATACTGACCCGCCCTTCAAAAAATTCAGCAGGGGCGATCCACGACGCCTGCGTTGCTGAACTAGGTCCGCCTCGGACGTGGGTGTTGTGATCGCGTTCGACGCGTCTTCTGAACACGCGATCCGGTCGTTCGCACCACTCACCCGCCTTAATCTAGTTCTCTTCGCCGCGTTGTTAGGCACGGCACTTTGCATGTTTGGAGCAGGAAATGATCCGTCGACGAAAACGAAAGCTTCGCATTCCACGCAGACGACGAACGGTTCTTCGAGCCGAATGGCTTGAGGATCGTCGGCTCTTGGCCGGCATGGAGATGGAGCCAAACGACGTTCCGGCAGAAGCCAATCCCTTGGTCGTCGAAGAATCGACGACCGTCCCAGGTCTATTTCGTGGTGTGATGGAGGGAGCTATCGAAGCTGGCGAAAGTGACTTTTTCGAGTTCACGGCGTTGGCGGGCGAGCGGGTTTCCGTCAGCGTCAACGCTGCCGATGGGGCGCTCGATCCTTACGTCTTTCTCCGCAATGCCGCGGGCGGTCAATTGGCCAGTGATCGAGACGGAGGACCTGGGCAAAACAGCCTGCTCAGCACCTACGAAATCGCTTCCAGTGGAACCTACCTCGTCGAAGTTCGTGGAGATAGCAGCACGACCACGGGAAACTACGAACTGATCGTTCTCGCGACAACTAGTTTATCGATGGAGTCCGACAGAAACTACGCTAACGATCGACTCTCTTCAAACCCTGACCCTTTGAACTTCTCAGTGAGTGGCAACGTCTTGACGTCTTCGGCGATCGGGACGGTCATGGCGAGCGAAGGAACGAACTCGGATGAAGACGTTTTCATTTTGGGACGCTTGAACACAGGAACCAGTGTCTCCCTAGCGATCCGCACGCCGCAGTGGAGTACCGTTTCACCGCTCGTCGAGATTGTCGATTCGAACGGCGACGCAGTGACTGATTCCGACAATGATCCTGCGGTATTTACCGGAACGATCGCGACGGACGATTCGTACTACGCTCGAGTTAGCGCTTCCAACGGTGCGGGACCACATGCTCAGTACGCGCTGGATGTGACAATCACAGATTCCGTCGCACCGGTCGTTAACGAAGTGACGCGGCTTCCAGCGGACGGCGAAACGACAACAAACCTGCTGTCATCGTTTGCGGTGACGTTCAGCGAGAAGCTGGCCGTGGATACGGTGATCGATTCGGCGTTGGACTTGCGCGGTGCGGGAGCCGATGGCAACTTCGATACGTCCGACGACGTTCTGTACGACCTGGGGTTCACCTACGAAGCGGGTGATCTGGATCTGGACGTCGTGATCCATGATGGTCCACTTGCCGATGGCGACTATCGGCTGACCATCGGCGCTAGTGTGACCGATGTTCTTGGCAACGCCCTCGACGGTGACACCGACGGGACGGCTGGCGGTGACTTCGTTCGCGCATTCTCTGTACAGGCAGTTCCTGATGATGTTGTTTTTGAGGGCCGAAGTAACAGTGATTTCACCAAAGCGACGCCATTAACTCTCCGAGTCGACAGTCGCGGCACAGGGTGGTATCGCAGCGAAGTCGGCTATGGCTCGATCGATCCAAATACGGATGAGGACTGGTGGACCTTCGAAGGTGTTACTGGTGATCACGCCGATGTCTGGGCTCAACCGGAGGAGGATGCGTTCACTCCCTATCTGACGCTCTACCGGCTCAGCGATGATGGCGCCGACGTTGTTGCGATCGCCAGCGACTTCCGGAGTGGTCCTGGAAACACGAGCTACATTAGCGATGTTGAACTGCCTTCAGACGGGACCTACTTCGTCCAGGTGCAGCGAGGCAATTTCGAGGGTGGCGATTACGACATTCGCGTGAACCTGAATCGCAGTGCGGATATCGAGACTGACCAGAACTACGGCAACGATAGCGCGGCGAGCGCCGATGCCATCCAGCTCGTGGAGGACAATGAAGCTCGCAACGGAGTGATCGTCGGAACGGTCATGGCGGGCGAATCCGGGAACGTTGATGAGGACTATTTCAATCTGGGCCAAGTCGAAGCCGGCGAGACGATCTTGGCCCGTGTGCAGACGCCTACGTGGAGCGGACTTGAGCCTTTGATCGAGATCCGCGATGCTGCGGGAACCGTTGTCTCCGTCAACCCGGTTCCCACAGGCTCGGATGTCGCTCGGTTTACCGCGATGCAGTCGGGGCTGTTCTATGCGGTCGTCGTGGGGCTGGATGGAGAAGGTGTCCTGGGCCAATATCGGTTAGATGTCACGATCTCTGACGAGTTGACGATCGCGGACCTCGTAGCCTCGGAAATCAATCTGCCGTCTCCGCCCATGGCCGGCGACGAGATCACGATTTCGTGGACGGTCGGGAACTATGGGACGGCCGCTACCGATGTTGATCGCTGGAGTGACCGCGTGATCCTCTCGGCCAACAAGACCATCGGCGACTTTGATGATATTGTCCTTGGAAACGCAGTCAGGACAGGTGCGCTCGATCCAGAGCAGACTTACACCGCACAAGTGACGACAACGCTGTCCGAGAGGCTGGCGGGCGAGTATCACGTCTTTGTGCAGACCGATTTCCGCAATGACCTGTTCGAGTTCACTCTTGACGACGACAACCTGTCAGAGGCAGCCTCGCTGCTCACGATCGCTCCGCCGCCCTTGCCGGATCTGGTGGTCGCCAGCGACTCCATCTCAGCTCCCGCGTCGATCGACCCCACCGAAGCCTTTGATGTTTCCTGGATCACTTCGAATGAAGGTGCCGTTGGAGCAACCGGAACGTGGGAGGAGCGACTTTATCTGTCCGACTCGGCATCTGGCGAGAAGCGCCAACTGCTCGGCACGTTCGTGTTCGAGGAGGATCTTGCAGCCGGTCAAAGTTCAACAGTCCGAACCAAATCGATTCAGCTTCCGCCAGGCAGTTTCGCGGGCGACGTCTATTTTGTTGTCGAAGTCGACACGGCAGATATTGTAGTTGAATCGCGGGAGAACAATCGATTCGTCAGTTCAACATCCAGTAGCGTCCCGCGATTGCTGTCACTTGACGTTTCCTCGTCAGAACTCACCGAGGGCGACTCGGCTCGCCGTGTCACGCTCACTCGCAATGGCGCAACCGCGACTCCCTTGACGGTCCGCCTCGCCGCGGACGATGCCTCACAGCTGGGCATGCCAAGCGAAGTCATCATTCCTGCCTGGCGTAGCAGCACGCAGTTTCTTGTATCTGCTAGCGAAGATGGCATCGTGGACGGAAACGCGAACGTGACGCTGACGGCAAGTGCCGATGGGTTCACTTCGGCGGATGTTTCCTTGTCCGTCATCGACACCGACATCCCCACCATCACCACCACCGTCTCCGCGGAGCAACTTAACGAAGGCGATGCGGCAACCCTCAACATCAGCTACAACGGCCTTCCCTTGTCGGATCGCGTCGTGCGATTGTCCGTTGATCCCCGTGGCGAGCTTCGACTGCCTACGGTCGTCACGATCCCGGCCGGTCAGAACACGCTTGCCATCCCCTTCGAGGTGATCGACGACGACGTCTTTGAGGGAATCGAGAGCGTCACGATCGAGGCGAAGGCGGCCGGCTACGTCCGTGGTAGGGCACGTGTTGCTATTGCCGCAAGCGATGTGCCGGTACTCACACTGGATTTGATGCCAACGACGACGGAAGGCAGTTCCGATGCGTTGGGGACAGTCTCGATTCCAGGCGCTCGCCAAGAGCCGATCTCCATTTCGCTCGCGACATCGCAACCAAGTGCGCTGTTCGTTCTACCGACTGTCACCATCCCAGCCGGGGCACGTTCGGCGCAGTTCTCTTTCATTGCGTTGGAGAACGATCAAGTGGATGGCGAGCGCGACGTTGAGATCACCGCAACGCCAAGGCCTGATTTCAATTCGTCTCCCATTACACCAGCAGCAGTTTCCGGTTCGATCAGGTTGCTCGACAACGATGGACCTACACTGACGGCACGACTGGATCGGGGCTTGGTCAGCGAAACGGGCACCGCGATTCTGACCGTTTCCCGAAATACGGACACGGCCTTGGCGATGAGCGTTTCGCTTTCGTCGAGCGACGACACGGAGCTTTCCGTGCCGGCCACGTTGACGATTCCTGCTGGTCTGGCTTCGGCCGAAGTGACGGTCAGCGGCCTGGAGGATGATGCCGTGGACGGCGATCAGTCCGTTCTCGTCACCGCATTCGCCGCCGGGTTCAATAGCGGCGTGGCGTCCATCGTGATTTCCGATTCGAATTTGCCTGACCTCGTACCAACATCCATTACGGC
>CAUJKL010000721.1 GCA_963204995.1 Planctomycetota bacterium
TGGAAGCCTATCCCACCCAATAAAATCACAGCCTCGGAGTGTGCCGTCTACAATTCTGCGATTACGGGCCGTGCGGCGACCTCGTTGCAAGTGGCGACGTACGAGATGGCGTTGTCGCAATTGGTTTCACGCTCGATTACACTGTCGCACATGCTGCTCTCCGTTTCACAACACTCCATTGGCCTCTGATCGGATGAATGTCACCATGACTCAACGCCATTCTCATCATCGACCGCTACCGGCTTGTTTCTGTATTCTCGTTGTCGCTGCCCAACTGGCGTGTTCACTTGCGCAGCGCAGCGACGCCGCCGAGTCGCGACCCAACGTGTTGTTCATCATCTCGGATGATCTCAATAACTCGCTCGGTTGCTACGGACATCCGCAAGTGAAGTCGCCGAACATCGATAGCCTGGCGAATCGCGGCGTGCGGTTCGAGCGGAGCTATTGCCAGTTCCCGCTGTGTGGTCCGAGCCGCAACTCGATGCTGACCGGGCTGTATCCCAACAGCACCGGCATCTTGCAGAATAGCCAAATCTTTCGGCAGACGATTCCGGAACAAATCAGCTTGCCGCAAGCGTTTCGCCGCGCGGGCTACTTCGCGGCGCGGATTGGCAAGCTGTATCACTACAACGTGCCCAAGTCGATTGGGACGAACGGCCACGACGATCCCGGTTCGTGGGAAATGGAGTTGAATCCAGCTGGTTGCGATCGACTGTTGGAAGAGCCGGATATTTTCTCGTTGAGCCCGAACAATTTTGGCGGGACGCTCAGTTGGTACGCGTCGCCGCGTGGCGATTTGCTACACACCGACGGAATGCAAGCGAGCGAAGCCGAATGGGTCTTGGAGCGTTGTGCGCGTGATAAGTCGCGGCCGTTCTTCCTCGCCGTCGGCTTCTTCCGGCCTCACACGCCCTACGTTGCCCCGGCAGCGTATTTCGATGGATACCCGAAGGAAGCGATGCCGCTGGTGCAGGGCGTTGAAGAAGATGTGAAAGATCTTCCGGCGGACGCACTCGGTAGCCATAAGAAAGAGCACGAGTTGTTGACGGACGATTTAAGACAGCAGGCGATTCAAGCCTACTTCGCCAGCATCACTTTCATGGACGCACAGGTTGGCCGCATACTGAATAAGTTGGACGAACTTGGTCTGGCCGAGAACACGATCGTGGTGTTTACGAGCGATCACGGTTATCACTTGGGCGAGCATGGGTTGTGGCAGAAGATGAGCCTGTTCGAGGAGAGTGCTCGCGTGCCGTTGATCATCGCCGCGCCGGGTGCTGCGAAGAACGGTGGTGTTGCTGCGACACCTGTCGGACTGATCGATTTGTACCCAACACTGACGAAGCTCTGCGGTGTGGCCGCGCCGGAGAACATCCAGGGCCAGGATCTTGGTCCGATTCTGTCCGACCCAACCGAAGTCGGAAGAGGTTGGGCGCTCAGTCAGGTCACTCGCGGTGGTCGAGGAAAGGGCACGCTCGGATATACACTGCGGACGCCGCGCTGGCGGTATACGGAATGGGATCAAGGCAATCGCGGGCGCGAGTTGTACGATCACGAGAACGATCCGCTGGAGCAAACCAATCTGGCGGATGTTGCCGCACACGCGGATCGCGTTGCCGAGCTTTCGAAGACCTTACAGGAAGCCGCCGCGAACACACTGCCCGAGTCGGGCGAGATCCCTGCGATTCGGGAAGGCGTATGGGCTCCGAACCTGACCGACCCGTAATCGACGACTATCGGTCAGCCGGATCGGACGATGGTTGCGGGGCGCGGCCAGCGACGTTCATCCGTTGACGGTACAGGCCGCCGAAGCCGGTGATATACAACGACCTCATGTCGGCATCGCCGAAGGTGCAGTTAATGGGGCGAGTCGGCGTTTCGATCTTGTCGAGCAACTTGCCATCGGGGCTCCAGACCCACACGTGAGCCGGACCAGCACAATAAACATTCCCCGCTCGATCGATGGCCATGCCGTCGGCACCTTTGTCCGGCCCAGCATCCATCTCGGCGAACAGTCGACCGTTCGCGGTTGTGCCACCGGCTGCGACGTCATAGGCCCAGATCTGCTTCGGAGCATAGGCCGACACATAGAGCGTTTGCTCATCGGGCGAGAGGATCAGGCCGTTGGGCGACTCGATCCCTTCGACCGCGACGACTTGCTTGCCGGCGGGTGTGATGTAAACGACCTGGCGCTGTCCGGTCAGCGTGTAGTAGATCCCGCCTTGGCCGTCCACAACCAAGTCGTTGGGGCGAATCGGCGGCTTGGCATCGACGTCGTGGCCCGCGAGCGCGATCTTCTTCTGGCCGTCGAGACGAGCGATCAGACTGTTGCCATTGTCGCTGAGGAACAGCTTGCCGTGGCTGTAATACGTGGCGCTGATCCGTCCCGCGTTTTCCAGGACGACTTCCAACTGTTTCTTGGCGGGAATGTATCGATACAGCTTTTCACCTTTAACGTCGGGAAAGTACAGAGTCGAATTGCCATCCCACGCGGGACCGTCAGCGAGACCGAACTCGGTTGCGATGGTCTCTAACTTCGACGCTGAATCGACGGGACTGTCGCCCTTGGCGGAAGACGACGCAAGCAGGCAAAGTAACGCGAGCGGAACGATGAAGCGGCGAGGCATGAGAATCTCCAATGAGCAATGTTAGCGATGACGTCGTACGAGCTGATGGTGTCTGTCTGCACTTTCAGTCGATATGATAGCTGGCCTCGTTTCGACAAACGACCAGTGATCCGTGAAGCTTCCGAAAAATGCAGTCTCGCCAAACCGTTCACGCCGTCTTGTTGCCGCTGTTGTCGGTGCTGCTGCTTGGCGTCATCTTGGCCATTACCGAACTCGGCGAATACACTTTGACGAGGCCAGTCGCCATTGCTGAACACGGAGCGGCGATTCGCGGTTGGGAGTACGTCGACGGGTTTCCCGAAAAGATCGCGGTGTTTCAGACCGTGTTTTGGGAGCCACGCGATACGAACAGCCTCCGCGAACTGATCGAAACGACAGACCTGGTACACGGCAAGATCGTGCTTGAGATCGGCACCGGCTCGGGGCTAGTGTCGCTGTGTTGTCTGCGTCATGGAGCAAGACGAGTCGTCGCAACGGACGTCAATCCTAACGCTGTTGAGAACGCTCGATACAACGCGAATATGCTGGACGTCGCTTCGCGTCTTGACGTGCGTCTCGTCTCAACGAACACGCCGAGTGCATTTGAAGTCCTTGACCCCGACGAAAAGTTTGATGTGATCGTCTCGAATCCTCCTTGGGAAAACGCCCAGCCGCGCACGATCGCTGAGTACGCGCTGTACGATAGAGACTTTGAGTTGCTGCGTTCGATCTTGTCCGGTGCGAGATCGCGACTGAATCCAGGAGGCCGTTTGTTGCTCGCGTATGGATGTCGTGATGCGATCGAGACACTCGAACGACTTGCGACCGTCTATGAACTGCGCGTCGAACGTCACGATCGGCGCTCGCTGCATGACCTTCCTGAGGTATTCATTCCAGGAATGCTTCTCGAAATCGTTCCTCAAGTGGGGAGGTTTTAGAGATTATGTTCTCCATCTGCCGATGATCCATGAGATAGATCCTTGTCGAAGCCACGAAACGTAGGCTATAATCGTCAGAAGTTATACAGATACCAACCACTGCCGCACATTCGAAACGTGAGGCTCGGAGATTAAGAGGTATTAGAGGCTCCGGAACAGAGACTCTCTTCTTCCCTTCTTCAGCGTTGGTCCTGACCGCACGCGAAGTGTCGCACATGCTGTTTGGGTGTAACTGCGCGTTTGATCGCGTACGTTTTCTGTCGGCCCCCGGTTTCGTGAAATGAATTCTTCGTGGTTTCCCGAGTGAGTTAGTTTCCTGCGCCTGTGGCGACGCTGAGTGGATTGAGTTTCTGTCACTAGTTTTGAACGGGAGATGTCTGCCATGAGTAGTAGGAAGCAAAGCCAGGGTTTTACTCTGGTCGAATTGTTGGTCGTGATCGCGATTATTGGGATTTTGGTGGCGCTTTTGTTGCCCGCCGTGCAAGCCGCTCGTGAAGCCGCTCGCCGGATGCAGTGCAGTAACAACTTGAAGCAAAATGCGCTGGCTCTACACAATTACCACGATACATACAAGAGTTTTCCCCCGGGATATCTCACCAAACCGAATACTGCGGCTCGCAGCTTGACGGTTGACATGTGGGGTTGGGCTGCCCTTACTCAACGATTCGCCGAAGGCAATTCTCAGACCGATGCCATGAACACGGGAGCAACGACTTTATCTCTTGCAATCCCGATGTTTGCGACTGTCGGTGCGACTCCACCAACATCAGGGATACGTATCTTGGATCAAGCCGTACCGGGCCTTCGCTGCCCGTCGGATGTCGGTCCTACCACGAACACAACTCGGCTGTTGCAAAACACTGCCACCTCGACGAGTAACTACATCGCTGCAAATTCCTCGTGCGACTTGTCGGAGAACGGTGGCGGCGTTGTTAATGCGGCGGGCAATGTTTCCGCCGCTGGGCTGTTTCGGCAGGACATGGCGTTAGGATTCCGCGACATCATTGACGGCTCGAGCAACGTTATCGCACTCGGCGAGCGTCGCTGGCAAGTCAAGGCGACTAACGGAACGATTACGATCGCTGGTGCCGCAAATGTTTACGGTCGTCGTCCACTGGTGACACCTGCGACAGCGGACGTGGATAATTTCGCGGACGTCTTGGGCGGTGGTCTTGTTCCCATCAACTATAAGGTTCTCACTGGCACGACTCCCGAACCACTTCGTCGCGGTTTCTCGAGTCAACACCCGGGCGGAGCGCAGTTCGCTCTTGGCGATGGTAGCGTCCGATTTATCAGTGATACGATTCAGCACAATGCGAGCGGTCCAAATACTGGAAAGACGCCGAATAGCACATTCGAGTACTTGCTTGCCATTCAGGATGGCAATCCAGTTGGCGACTACTAAATCGAATTGAGATAGCTAGATAGACTTGAGAGCGGGACGGCCCTTGGCTGTCCCGTTCTTTTTTCGAACGGGCATTTCCGGCGAACGAGCAACTTGGGACGCAGTGCCATGAGGATCGATGGGCAAATAAGTGTCGTAGGACGGGTCTCCTGGCCCGTCATGCGACGGGCGAGCCGGGAGACTCGTCCTACCTGTGCGACAACCATCGTTCAACCGATCATGAGCTATAGTTTTCTTGATGAGCAGCAATCCCTATCATCCGCCGCAGAATATTCCAGTCGAAACAGCGGTGCTGGTACAGCCGGATCGCCGCTCGCGTCCGGTGCGGGCCTTAGGACGGTGGACGTTGATTTGTTGCATGAGCGCGGCCCCGAGTTTCTTTTGGGGATGTGCCCTGCATCGCAACTTCGAGCACGTTGTCGGGATGATAGGCGGGATTCTGCTCTTTGTGCTGGGCTATACCGTCGTTGAATGTACGCATTACTACCAGCAGATCATCACGCGTCCCCACATGCAGCGGACGGCTTTGATCGGATACGGAACTCGCATCTTGATCTCGGTCGTCTTTCCCGTGGGATTGGCCGTCGACATGATGACCGGTGTACTCAGTGTGGCGATCGTCGAAAATGTGTCGCCGATGAACTCCGTCGAGGTGTCAGAGATGGGTGCCTCGGCTACAGCATTTACCGTGTTTTTGACGACCGTTGTGCAGGGCGTGTTGCTGAACATGATGTTGTTCGGCTACATGGTATGTGTTTACGGTGTGCTACGAGTGCTGGCTCGTGTCCGCGATCGAGTGCGTGACCGAAAGCGGGAATTCGCGTTCGATTAACAGTCACCCCGGCGCGGTCAGCCGAGTGTTTTCGTCATGAAGGCCGACTCATCTCCGGCGGGGGCACCGCGACCGAAGCCAACGCGTTCATATAGGCGACGAGCATTGACGTTTTCGTGCTGCACTTCGAGCGTGAGTTTGCAGCAACCAAGCCGAATTGCCTCTTGCTCCGCCGCGTCGAGCAATTGTGTACCGAGCCCTTGCCCGCGAAAGTCACGATGGACTGTCAGGTCGTGAACATTCAGAAGCGGCAGGGCTCGAAACGTCGAGAATCCGAGAAAGCAGATCGCCAGGCCGACCGGTCGTTCGCCCTGCAGTGCCAGGAAATAGCGGCCGTTTGCTTGAGCGGCCAGCCCTGGAATCAACCGCGATTGTGCCTGTTCATCCAGCGGCTGTCCACCTTGTAGCGGTTCGCTGGCGTACAGATTCAGCAGCTGAATAATGCCGGTCCGATGTATCTCG
>CAUJKL010000722.1 GCA_963204995.1 Planctomycetota bacterium
CTGGCATCTAAATGCAAATCGACAGTCCTGACATAACCGAGTAATTCGCGTCCCTCCGCATCGACGACGGGTGAAACCGTGGCGCGATGCCGTCTGGCGACTCGTAGCACGTCTTTCTTGTCGGCACCGAGCCGAATCGAAGCCATTCGACCGATCGGAGTGCAGAGGTCTTGCACGCTGCGTGACGCGACGGAGAACAGGTTCTGTGCCAGTTTACGTTGAGCGGGTTGCAAGATACCGGCCTCTTGTCCCTCGGCGAGGACTTGCTGCAGCTCCTTGCGGGCCAGCGTCAGCTGAACTCGCAAGGGGGCCTCTCCGAGCAGCGATTGGAGCAATCTGCCTAAACCCCACAGAACCGCAGAGATCGGGGCGAAGATCACGACGAAGAACAGAAAGACGGGGCCGCATCGGCGGAGTAATAAGTTCGGCGAATAGTAAAACAAATTCTTCGGCAACAGTTCGCCGTACACGAACACGACTGGTGAGAAGGCGATGGGCGTCACGAGCTCCACGATGACGCTGGGTGTTTCAGTCGCCTGCTGAACCATCAGCACGATGGCGAAGGAAGTCAGGTAGTTCGCCAGGTTGTTGCCGATGAGGGTGGTGGCCACAAAGAGGGCCGGGTTATTGGTCAGCCACAGCAAGCCGCGAGCGATTGGATCGCCCGCCAAACCGTCGAGTACGAGACGAACGCGAGTTGCGCGATAGAAGCCCGTCTCCGAGCCGCTAAAAAATGCGCTCAGGCACATGCCGAGAAAGAACAAGCCGATGCCAATCATCATGCTTTCGCTCCTCGATGGAGGAGTTTCAGCTCGATCAACATGTGCCCGCGCTGCGGAGCTTCGAGGACTTTCATGCGGAACGGTCCCCAATCGCAGACATCATCCTCTTCCGCGAGCTTGCCGAGTCGCTCTTGGATCACGCCGCCGACGGTAACGTTCTTGCTGACCGGGAGCGCGAGGTTGAGGTAACGCGAAAGGCGACGCAAGGGCGTCACGCCGGCAACCAACCACATGTCGGGCCCCAGGTCGTGAATCGGCTTCTGATCCAACAGCATCCGACTGCGGCTGGGGCTGTAGTTGAACACCGTATCGAGAATATCTTCAAAGGTAAGGATGCCACACGTCTCGCCGTATTCGTTGACGACAGCGGCGACTTGACGGTTGCGACGCTGCATCTCTTGCAGTGCGTCGGCGACCGTGGCACACCATGGCACATAGAACACCGGCTCCGCATAGTGTTCGAGCCGAACGCGCGGCACGTCAAAGAGCTCCTTCAAATGGATGGCCGACTCGACTTCCTCGCTATCCGGCTCCGTGATCAGCATGTAGCCGCTGGGGGTCATCTGGCCGTTCAAGTCCGCGAGCGACACGGGAGGTCGGAACGTCAGGAACTGGGTCCGCGGACGCATCCATTCGTCGACGCGAATGTCAGACAACAGGACGATGTTACGCAGTGCGGTCTGTTCCTGGGCAACGAGCTTCGCGTCGGAGGTGGAGAGCGCGATCGCTCGTTCCAAATCGGAGACTTCCAGGTAAGGCTCACGCTTGAATCCGGGCCAGATCAACCGGCGCGAGAGGAGATTCACAAGGCGCAGCGTCGGCATCATGGGATCGAGGACGCGAACAGTGAGTGCCAGCGGTGCTCCCATCAGGCCGGCGAGTCTTCGATTGATGAGTACGCCGACGCTCTTCGGCAACATCTCGCTGAAGAAGATAATGGTGAGTAATGAAATGGCTGCAAAGACTGCCGGATAGATGTGGCCAATCGCTGGGTCTCTCTCTAGCCGCAAGCTGATGACCGAAACGATCGCAAAATAGATCATGTTGACGACGAGGTTCCAGAAGAGAATCGCGCCCAGCAGTCGATCCGGATCGCTGAGTAATCTCGCCGCCATCTGTTGCGAAGATCCGCCGCTGGCCAGCAGTTCGCGATCTCGCAAACGTAGTGAGAAGAGGGCCGCTTCACTGGCCGAGAAGAAGCCGGAGCAACCGATCAAGAAGACCATGGCGATCAGCCACGGGAGAAGTTCAAGCAAGATATTCATGGGCGGGCGAACTGGAGAGGGCGAATTGACAAAAGGAAGTTACCAACGAATATAGGGAGACGACGAATGAAGAGATGGCTCTCGGCAGCCATTCGTCGTCTCCCTATATTCGTTGGAGCATCCGATCTGCGAGCTAACCGTCATCGCCGCCCGTTCGCGTTCGCCCCATCGCGAAATCAAACTCGCTGATCGCGGGAACCAGCATCGCGGCGGTCGTGAAGCCGTAAGTTCCCGAGAGAACCATAAAGATGGTCAACTCGCGATTGCCGAGTACGAAGCTGACGATCGCAAAAAAAGTTGCCATCGGCAGTAACAGCGAAGCCCAAAAGATCGCGCCCGAAGGATTCCGGCTGCCGAGAGCGACATACAAGCCCACGCTTCCACCACCGATAAAGGCCAGGAACGGAGCGTATTGGCCTTGGAAAGAACCGCTGAACGAGATCATGATCGCCAGGCACGTCACGACGCCAACGAACAGGAAGAACACGGACCCTAAGCTGACCCCAATCGCAGTTCGCGAATTGGAGTAGGTCATCCCGCAATGCAAGCCGAGCATCGTGACGAAGACATCCATGACGGCCAGCCCACCCAGCAGGTAGATCAGGTTCTCGGTGCTAATGCCGCTTTGCGACCACAACACTATACACAGTGCCATTGGCAGCAGCACCATCTCCTTGGTCACCCACAAGACTCCCCAGAGCTTCCCGAAGACAAACTCCTTCGGCGAGATATCAGTCGCCAGCAAAATGTCCAAGGCCTGTCCATCCCGTTCGTTGGTAACCGAGTTAACGGCCAACGCATTGATGATGACCAAGCTGACCAAAAAGAATGGCGATAAGAAACCAGCGACCGCTGGAATAATCCCCGCCGTGGAACGCGTGGTCGCGGCTCCGCTGGCAATCGCCCAATACAGGGCTCCTGCCGCCATCGCGAAGAAGACCAGATAGGCTAAGCGGATGATCAGTACCTTCCGCCCGTAAGCCCAAGTACACATCTCGCGCCAGAGGATCGGATTGTCCCAGACTTCGCGAGATTTCGTCGCTGTGGCTTTACTGCGTGCGGCGTCGACGTGGCCAGATCGAGCCGCTTCAGCAACTTGCTGCTTTTCGGGGTTCACTTGCGAGAGTTGTTTGATATCGTGCTCAGCCCCCCAAATGCTGGCCTGCTCGATTTCATCGGCTTGGCCCATCCGCAATTCGCGAGATGGGTTCCAGACGCGAACGCGAACGATAGCCCAGCCGTTTAAGGCGGCAGCGATCCCAAGCGAGACAACTAGATATAGATTTACGCCGTCTAGTGCGAAGCTGATCCAACTAGTCTGAGCAAGTCGCGGTTGCGCACCAGCGAGGATTGCTCGGAGGGGGCTAAATCCGGTAGCGAGCGTTTCGCAAGACAAGTCGCCAAGCGACTGAAACAGCATTCCGGAATGAACGGCTTCCCAAATCGCAGACCACAGAACGATCGTCAACGCCGTCAAAGCGAGTGTCTGAAATGTCTTCTCACGCCACAGGCCGAGCATGCTGCCGAGGCTGCCGGCTGCTAATCCGGTCGTCAAGGTAATTAGAAACACGCGGGCGACTTGCCCATTCGAGACGCCACCCAGGAGGGTCACGAGCAAGAACACGGGCAGCGCGGCCAGGATCAACACAAAGATGTCCAGCAGGCTTGCCAGTAGCTTACCGACGACCAGTTCGCTGTTGCTCAATCTCGTCATCAGCAGCAGGATCAGCGTACGACGGTCCTTTTCCTGGGATACGGCGCTCGCGGTGCCGAAAGCAGCGAGGAACGTGATCAATGCCAGCTGCACGGGTGCCAGAATCTTGAACAAGATAGCTCCAAACCGAGCCATGTCGCCGACGGTGCTGATGATCTGAACGCCCGCCAGCACGAACCAGGCCGTGCAAATCAGCACGAGCAAGGCGAGCACATAAATCGTGCGATACAGGTAATGGCGAGGCCGACGCGGAGTCGTTTCTGCCTCACGATAGAAGACTGGCCCGACAAACAAGCGGATACTCCTGCGAACTATTTGTTTCTGCTCAAGGACCGCTCTGCCAAGGGGCGCGTTGAGCGATCGGCGATGTGCCATTATAGTCAGCCCATCCGGAACTTGCCGAGGAGCCTAGCAGCCGCTGGCAACGCTCGCCCAGTTCGGCGAAAATGGCTGCAATTACACAGCTTACGGCCATTCTTGGAAAAAGTTCGCACGGCCCGCCAATAATAGCTCGCATTGGCGCATCCCATACGGAAGGCGTCGAAGGCTGGAAACAGCAGGAACACCACTTTGAGCGCCGCTGACGAAGGCAAACTCGATTCCGCAATCGTCGCGGCTCTGTTCGAACAGCACTCCCAGGAGTTGCTGCGGTTTCTAGTCGGTGTTCTTCGCGATCATCAGTTGGCGAGCGACGCCTTGCAGGCCGCGTTCACAAAAATGATCGAGCGAGGCCACGAGACCAACGAGGAGTCGAGGAAGGCATGGTTGTTCCGTGTCGCCTACAACGAAGCACTAGTCGTTCGGCGAAGGCAAAAGACGGGAAAAACTGTCCTCGAACGAGTGGCTTGGAGTTCTGATCTTTACCGAAGTGACGACTCTCTGATCCAGAAGGAAAGTATCGAGCAAGTTCGAGCCGCAATCGAGCAACTGCCACCTGAACAGCAGCTGATCGTGCGAATGAGGATTTACGAAGAGAAAACGTTTGCGGTCATCGCTGACGAGCTGAAGATTCCACTGGGTACTGCCCTAGGGAGAATGCGAACCGCATTAGCAAAGTTGCGAATCAAGTTAGAGTCAGAGTCAGATTAGCATCACGGATTATAACGCGGGGCCGGGCCGGAGAGATGAGCGAAACGCAAGACAAACTGAGTTGGCTGGCCTTTCGATATGTCGCCAACGAGATGGACGCGACCGAGGCGAATGATTTTGAGTCGCTGTTATTGACCGACCAGGCGGCTCGCGAAGCGGTTGCCGTCGCGGTTTCGGAGACCACTCAAATCCGGCAAGCCCTGACTGCGGTGGTCAGGGGAGCATCGCAACGGTCGCACTGGAGTCGCAAATCGTCACGGCTTGCCATCGTCGCGATGGGATCGTGCCTGGCGTTGCTTCTGGCAGTGTGTTTGGTCCGATCTTCGTTGCCGCCCGTAAATGGTGTCGTTCACCAATCGGTGACGAGTTCACTGTCGGATTCGCCTGTAGAGCTCGCCTACGCTTGGGCAGAAGCTCGCCACGGCGGGCCTGAGTTTCAGTCGGCGGGGAACTTTGTGTTGACGGAATCTTTAGATGTCGTTTCGATGGCTGCGATTGATTCGGATTTCGAGCGATCGTTGGTTGCACCGAGTTGGATGTTGGCCGCTGTAGCCAAGATAGACAGCGGAGTTGACTCGGAATTCGAGCCCCAGGAGTAAGTAAACCGTGCGTCGTTTCCTCGTAATCTTGGCCACCGCTTTGATTGGGCTGCCGCTGTTGGCACAGGCCGATAATGATGTGCCGAAGAAGCCCGCGAAGCGGACGGAGGCACCATCGGCTAAGCAAACCGAGTCGGACAAGGCTTCACGCCGAACTGCGGACAGCGCCAAGCCGCCGCTGACGATCACAGCTGACGAGGAAGCCGCAGCCGTGGCGTTTGTCAAGCAACACCACAAGGACTTGTTCGAGCTGTTGATCCACCTTAAGGAAGGTTTGCCTCAAGAGTACGAACGCGCGATTCGCGATTTGTCCCGTGCGAGTGATCGGCTCGCGCAGTTTGAGAAGCGAGATTCGGGCCGTTATCAGCTCGAGCTTCAGTTGTGGCAGGCCGAGTCGCGTCGCCAGCTTTTGACGGCACGTTTGCAGATGGGCTACGACGAATCGTTGCTAAGTGAATTACGCGAAGTTCTCAAGGAAGAACAGAATCTTGAGCTTGCCGTGTTACGGCATGAGCGCGAACGACTCGCAGGTCGCATCGCCAAGATCGACGAACAGATCGCAATGGAAGAGAACCATGCCGAGGCTTCGATCGAGCGAAAGTTTACGGCGCTGGCGAAAGCGGCGAAGAATTCGGAACGCAACGTCAACAACAAAACTCGCAAGCCACCCGCCCGTAAGAACACAAAAGATCCTACCTCGATTTGGAGTGCGGCGACTTGTCGCCGCTTTTCCCCTTGGTGCGAAGCACTTTGCTCTGGAAGCAAGATTGATCGCCAACGCCTGAAAAAAATACTAAAGCGGTGACAAGTCCCCGCCCTTCAAAGAGCGCAAGCACAACACGCCAATTTCCCGGAGGGAACGAATGCGAATGAGACTCTTTTTCTCACTGGTCGTTTGCACGACCCTGGTCGGAGCGTCCCTGCAATCCGTTATTGCTGCTGATATCTTGGCACCAATCCATCAACGTTTCGCCACAGCCGATGTTCAGGAAACGCCCAACTTTCAACAGCACGTCGTTCCCTTGTTCGGTCGGCTGGGCTGCAATGGTCGTGCCTGTCATGGTTCGTTCCAAGGACAGGGCGGTTTTCGCCTGTCGCTGTTTGGATACGACTTTAAGCTGGATCACGATGCCCTCTTTGACAAAGATAGCCCACGCGTCGACCGCGAGCATCCCTTGGAGAGCTTGATCATTGCCAAGCCGATCGATAAGGACATCCACGAAGGCGGCATGCGGTATGAGAAGGACTCCTGGCAATACAACGTCATCCGCCGCTGGATCGAAGGTGGCGCAGAGTTTCAAAGTGATCAAGTCAAGAAACTCACCGAGTTGAAGATCGTGCCTAACGAACTACTGCTAAGCAAAACCGGCGAGAATGTTCAGGTGCAGGCCATCGCGATTTGGGAAGACGGCAGCCAGGAAGACGTCACGCCGCTCTGCCGCTTCCAATCGAATGACGATCAGATTGCCACGATCGACCAAAACGGCTTGGTGACTGCAACGAATCGTGGTGA
>CAUJKL010000723.1 GCA_963204995.1 Planctomycetota bacterium
ATTTGAAACCCACGTGCAAGTTGCCGTACGTGGTGACGTTATAGGAATCTGCGATTCGCCGACCCAGCTCGGTAGTGACAAGAGTCTTGACGACATAGTGCTCGGGGGTCAACGTGCCGGCGCGGCTGCGACGTTCCAGCACGTAGTCGATCAACATCGCCCCAAGTTGATTCCCGGTGAACGTGCGCCAATCGCCTTTCGGATTCGTCGTGACGGGAGCAGCGACTCCCATGCGATCGCAATCGGGATCAGTCGCCAGAATTAAATCCGCGCCGACGGCCTTCGCGCGGACGATGATCGAGTCGAAGACGGCGGGATTCTCTGGGTTGGAAACGTGTCCCGGAACATTGGGGAAGTCGCCGTCCGGCTTGGCGTGGTCGGCGAAGACTTCGACATCGGTGAACCCATCGGCTGCCAGTGCCGGACAAACGGCAGAACAGCCAACTCCATGCAACGGCGAGAAGATCACTTTCAAATCTCGCGGCCCTGCGAACCGCTGGCCTGCCACCTGTGCGATATACGCCGCATCGACTTCCTCCGTGCAGACAATCACCTTCCCGTCAGCCACCGCCTTATCGAACGGAGCTTGCTTGATCTCTTGGACGTTCATCACACGGTCAATGATCGCCTTGTCGTGCGGAGGTAGGATCTGTGCCCCGGTCGACCAGTACACTTTCACGGCGTTGTCGCTCGGCGGATTGTGACTTGCCGTGACCATAATCCCGCAGGAACATTTTTTATGACGGACGAGAAACGAAAGTTCTGGCGTACTGCGATAGTCGTCAAGGAAATACACTTTGAAGCCCGCCGCGACCATGATCCCCGCACACAGTTCGGCGAAGTGCCGCGAGTTGTGCCGAGTGTCGAAAGCCAAAGCACAAGACAGTTCGCTGCTGCCATCGTGGTGCTCCAATACATACTCAGCCAAGCCCTGTGCGCTCTCGCCGATGGTGCGATCATTGATGGCGTTGCTGCCGATGGGGTACATTCGTCCGCGGCGGCCACCCGTGCCAAACGGGATGATCGTCCAAAACGCGTCGTCCAACTCCTGCCACTTCCCGGCGTCGATGTGCTCAACCACCTGCGGCGCATAGGCGCTGTAGCGAGACTCGGAGAGCCAGATACGAATATTGTCGCGAGCACCAGCGGAGAGTATTGCGGGAGCGGCGTGGAGCTTTTCGAGTGCCGAACTGGTCATGATCGAAGGCCTCATGTCTGGTCGTTCTAGGGAAAGACGTGCAGGCCGGATTCTACGACTGATTCGCGCTGCTCGAAAGGCCGTGCTTGAGGAACGCATCCCGCGAAGCCGTCGAGCGTGATAAGTTGGAGCGACACTCGGCGAATTGATTGCACCCGAGGGCAAGTGTAGAATCACCAAAATCTGGGAACGGAGAGTGTTATGAACATTGCTGGAGTGCGAGAAGCCCTACATCACGAACCATTCCGACCGTTCGTCGTTCGCTTGGCGGACGGTCGCGGTCTGGACGTTCCCCATCCGGATTTCGTGGCACTCACTTCGCGACATGTCATCGTTGCCGCAGAGGATGACTCGTGGTGTGTGGTCGAGCCACTGTTGATTGTGTCGCTCGACTACGTGCCGCCCAAGACCAAAGGTGGCAATGGTTCCAAGAAACGCCGGCGCGAGTCTTAGGTCGTGTATCGCCCTCTTTGGAGTGCGGGGACTTGTCACCGCTTTGGAATTTTCCGTGCTGGGCAGTCCCGTTCGCTAGGTTGCGGTGACGACGAAAACAAAAGTGCCATGCACAAAATGTCAAAGCGGTGACGAGTCCCCGCACTCCAAAAGTCGCTCAACTTCGAATGGGAACCAAATGAAAGAACCAATTATCAGCGTCTCGGGGTTGCGAGGAATTATCGGCGAAAGTCTGTCGCCGGAACTGGCGATGCGATTTGCCTGTGCGTTTGCAGCCGATTTGGATGATGGCCCCATTGTCGTCACACGTGACGGTCGACACACCGGGCGAATGCTGGCCGATGCGATTCGTTCGGGGTTGTGCGCCGTGGGACGTGATGTGGTCGATGCGGATGTGGCCGCCACACCGACGACCGGCATTCTGGTTCGGTTGGCGAAGGCCGCTGGCGGCATTCAGATCTCCGCGAGCCATAATCCGCCTGCGTATAACGGCATGAAGTTATTCGGAGCAGATGGACGCGTGCTGACGGCGGATCTGGGCGAGCGAGTTGTCGCTCGTTATCGTGGCGGCGAGATCGATTGGGTCGGACACGATCGACTCGGAGTTGTGAAGACCTGCGACGACACTACGTCGAAGCACTTGGCGTTGGTACTCGCGAACGTCGACGTTGATCGCATCCGCAAGCAGCAATTCAAAGTCCTGCTCGATTCGAATCACGGGGCAGGCAGTGTGCTGGGTCGCCAGTTGCTGGAAGCGCTCGGTTGTCAGGTCACCTTGTTAGGCGGCGAGCCGGACGGACAGTTTGCCCACACGCCCGAACCGACCGCCGAGAATCTGGCGGGAGTCCGCGCGCGGATCGTCGAAGCCGGAGCCGCAGTTGGTTTCTGTCAGGATCCGGATGCAGATCGCTTGGCCGTGATTGACGAAGGCGGGCGATACATCGGCGAGGAGTTTACGTTGGTCCTCTGCTTGGACCACGTGCTAAGTCAGACCGCTGGGCCAGTCGTGACGAACTGTGCCACCAGTCGCATGTCGGAAGACATTGCGAACAAACATGGGGTTGAATTTTTTCGTAGTGCGGTCGGCGAAGCGAATGTTTGCACGATGATGCAGGACAAGCGGGCAGTCTTTGGCGGAGAAGGGAATGGCGGGCCGATCGATCCGCGAGTCGGCTACGTCCGCGACAGCTTTGTCGGCATGGCTTTGATCCTCGACGCCATGGCGGCCACTGGGAAGCAAGTGAGCGAACTCGCCGACGCCTTGCCGCACTACGACATCCAAAAGACGAAGATCACGCTCGACCGCGATCGAATTCCGGCAGCCTTAGACGCACTCGAAAGGTACTTTTCCGATGCGGTCCCCAGCCGACTCGATGGCCTGCGACTCGACTGGCCGGATCGTTGGCTGTTGATTCGTGCCAGCAACACCGAGCCCATCGTACGCATCATCGCCGAAGCCCCCGACGAGGCTGGTTCGCGAAAGTTATGTGCCGATGCAGCGAATGCGATTTAGTTGGAGTCGCGATGCGAGTGAATTACGGCCTCTCCCGCTCGACAAGCATGGCCACCGCATTACCGCCACCAAGACATAGTGCGGCCACGCCGAATCGGCCATTGCGAGCTTCGAGGGCATGCAAAAGAGTCACTAGGACACGAGCTCCGCTGGCTCCAATCGGGTGACCGAGTGCGATCGCTCCACCATGTACGTTAACGCGGTCAGGTGGAAGGTCGAGCTGACGAATGCACGCCAGCATCTGCACAGCAAAGGCTTCGTTGAGCTCGAACAAGTCGATGTCACCGAGCGAGCGACCTGCTTTCGCGACGACTCGGCGAATGGCTTCGACCGGGGCGATGAACAAGTTGTCGGGCTCGGTGCCGCAGGTGACTGATGCGACGATCCGCGCGAGCGGTCGCTGTCCGGTTCGAGTCATCACGGATTCTGATCCGACGACGAGTGCCGCCGCCCCGTCGCTGATCATGGACGAATTGCCCGCCGTTACCGTGCCATTCTTGCGGAAGACCGGCGAAAGGTTCGCGAGTCGTTCCGCATCCGTGTCGCGCCGCGGTCCTTCGTCTTGGGTGAATACGGATTTACTAGAGCCTCGGTCCACCGGAATAATTTCCGCAGTGAACGCACCGGTATCGAGGGCCTCGACAGCTCGGCGCTGGCTTTCCAACGCATAGCGATCTTGCTCGTCGCGCGAGATTCCGGCTTGCTCGGCGAGTTGCTCGGCAATGTCACCCATCGATCGATCGCTGAACGCACAAGTCAGTCCGTCGTGCAGCATGGAATCTACTAACGTTCGATTTCCCAATGCGGGCGTTTCGCGAGGCAGCACCCAACCGGCCTGACTCATACTCTCCATGCCGCCAGCAACGACGAACTCCGCGTCGCCGCAGCACACGGCCTGTGCGGCCAGCATCACGGCTTTCAATCCCGAGCCACAGACCTTGTTGACTGTCAACGCGGCAACCGACGACGGCAGTCCGCCGCGAAGCGCCGCTTGCCGTGCTGGTGCCTGCCCCGTGCCAGCGGTCAGCACGTTGCCGAGGATCACTTCATCGATATCACCTGGGCGTAAATCAGCCCGCGCGACAGCCTCACGGACTGCGATGGCCCCGAGATCGGCGGCAGGCAACGCAGACAGAGCACCTTGAAACCGACCAATCGGTGTGCGACAGGCCGAAAAAATCAAGGCATCCGACATATGGGCTTCTCAATCGTCGTGGCTTACCAGTCGTCCGTCCGGAACGGCGAGGCTGGGATGCCTTCTTTGTTGTAGAGATTCGCACCGAGTGGATTCATCGAAAAGGCATACCGAACCGCCACCGGCTCGGCAACTTCCGCGGACTTCACCACAACATCACCGCCATCGATCGTGGCGTCGGCCCAATGCCAGTGCTTGTCAGCACCCGCAATGGCAAATCGCTGTAGCTTCCCGTCAGCGACTTGTTTCGTCGGCTCGAGTCCGACTTTCTCACCGACCATCAGGCCACTACCCACATGGTCAAAGCTAAGGCGAATCGAGTTGCCTTCGACTTTGTGACTCTTGTAGAGCGGACCACAGGGAACCAAGTCCTGCTTGCCATAGGTTTGATGCAACGCCCACTGGGCCAGTCGCGAACCGACGTCTTGCTTGTTGCGTGGGTGGATGTCCGCCGCTTCGCCGATGTCGATGATCACCGCCATGCCGGTGTGTTTGATATTGAGTGCCTTGCGCTGGGCCTCGCGAAGTCTTGCCCAGCCATCGCCGCCCTCGGGGCTGTCGGTGGGCTGTTGGAAGTTCGCCAACTGCACCCAGTAGAAGGCCAACTCAGGATTGAACAGTTGCCGCCAACCATTCACGAGCGCTTGAGTCTTGTGATAGTACGACTCGCCTTCGCCGCCGTTGGACTCGCCCTGATACCAAATCGCGCCACGCATCGCGAACGGTGCCAATGGATGGATCATTGCGTTGTAGATCGCCGATGGCGAAGTGGCTACGACCTTCGTCTGGTCATTGTAAGCGTCGACCTGATCGGCGATGTCCTTGAGTTCCGGCACGCTGCGGAAGCCGGCTGGCGAAGTCCACGGTTCGATGCGTGTGCCACCCCAATTTGAACCGACCAAGCCGATGGGCACTTTCAGTTCCTGCTGTAGCCGCCGACCGAAAAAGTATCCCACGGCGGAGAAACCGCCAGCCGAACTCGGTTGGCACACTTGCCAGTTGCCGGGGCATTCATCTTTAGCGACGGGCGAAGTCGTGTGGCCAGGCACATTGAAGAGGCGAATCAGCGGATGGTCGGCGGCGGCGACCTCTTCCTGAGCGTTCAGCGAATTGGCCAAGGCCCATTCCATGTTGGATTGTCCTGAGCAGATCCAGACTTCACCCACTAAAACATCTTTGAGTTCAATCGTATTGCTGCCAGCCACTCGAAGCGTCCGCCCTTCGGCATTGGCCTGCAGCGCGTCCAGCTTGACTTGCCAACGGCCGTCTTGACCGGCTTTCGCCTTCTTAGTCTGGTCACCCAGTGTCACGGTGACATCTTCACCCGCGTCGGCCCAACCCCAGACAGGCACCGGCAGGTCGCGTTGCAGCACCATCGAGTCGCTGAAGATCGAAGCCAGCTTCACGTCGGCACGTGCCGATGTGACCAAGCTAACCAGAAGACAGGAAACGGCCAAGCAAGCCAGACGTACGCGATAACTCATGAGAGGCTCCATCATTGTTAGAAATTGCCGAACGCATGCCGGCGAGGGGTTCATTGCAACACTTCATCGTTCGGAGGTGGTTTCCGAATATACATTCCTGAAATTACGATTGCGAGAGGCGCTAAATCAACAGATCTCGCACCACATCGCCTGTCGAGATGATTCGGTGGGGGCGGCCGCGCCGACCTGCGATAGGTCGCGTCGTGTAATGCCGTTGGATTTCCAAGCTGTTTCGCGATG
>CAUJKL010000724.1 GCA_963204995.1 Planctomycetota bacterium
CTAATTGAAACGTAGCCATCACGCTCCGTCGTGATGAGCCTAATTGAAACGTAGCCATCACGCTCCGTCGTGATGAGCCTAATTGAAACATGTTGAATAGTGCTGGTCGGCGTATCAAGGACCAAGGGCGGCGTAACAGGCTCATCACGGCGGAGCGTGATGGCTACTGTCGCGTGATGGCTACTCTATTGCGTTTGGCGAATATCGTAGCTGATGATCAGTTCCTGATCACGCAAATACAACCGGCCGTTGGCAACCGTTGGATGAGTCCAGATCTTGCCTTTCGAGCTCCGTTGTTCAGATTGTGGTTCGAGCACGAACCGTCCTCGTTCATGCCAACCTTCCGTCGACGCATCGACCAACACGACTTTTCCATCCTTCTCATCGACCAGATACAAACGCTGGTCCGCGTAAGTCAAACAGCCTTTTCCGAGAGCACTCTTCTCGCGCCACGTCGTCTCGCCGGTTGCGAAATCTTGACACAGCCAGCCGACGTTGTCGGAGTAGCCGAATAAGTGGTCACCGAGGAGCAGGACGCCGCCGTGATGATTCTTCATTTCTTGATTCGCATACACTTCCGTCGCTTCGTTCGTGTCGCTGAGCTTGACGAGCTTGCAGCCGGCACCGTAACCGCTGGTCACGTAGACGAATCCGTCATGAAAAATCGGGGTCGGAATGACGGCCGTCTTGCCGGGCCAATCACTTTGCCACAGCAGATCCCCGGTTTCCGCGTCGAGTCCAAAGACGAACTGTTGAACAAGTTGAATGTACTGGCGTCGGCCACCATGTTCGGCCACGATGATCGATGCGTATTGAGCTCCCTCGGTAAACTGGCTGCTCTGCCAGATCTTTTCTCCGGTCTTTCGATCTAATGCGACGACCGCACCTTGCTTGCCGCCCGGCGTCCACACAACTTTGTCGCCGTCAATCAAAACGCTCTCGCAGTAACCCCAGCCAGGCTTGTTGCCGCCAAAGTCTTTGGCGGTGGTTTGCCACACAATGGCACCATCGTTCGTACTCGCGCAGACCAACGTGCCGGTTCCGGAGAGAGCGTACACCAAATCCTCGACGATCGTCGGCGTACTGCGTGGTCCGTCACCCCAGCCGTTCGATAATACATCGCTAATGGCGGTCGACCATCTTTCTTTGCCGTCAGCGACGTTCAACGCGATAAGCAACTCTTGATCGTCGCGAGCGCCCAGCGTGTAGAGCGTATCGCCAACGACAGCCATTCCGGCGTAACCCAAGCCCGCAACGTCAGACGTCCAGACCTTCTCGGGGCCGCCCTCGGGCCAGCTTTGCAGTAAGCCGGTTTCTTGCGAAACGTTGGTCCGATCGGAACCTTGCCACTGCGGCCAGTCAGCGGCAAAGATGTCGCATGTAAAGAAAAGCAGCAAGCAGGCCGAGGTAAATCGTCGCATAACAGAACTCCGTGCGGTGGAATGTAGATGGTGGGTGTGTACGGGAGTGCGGCGTTGGCCATGCATCAAAAAGGCAGGGAATTAAATCGCAGCACTCGGCGGGACTAACAATTTGTGCGGGCGTGAACTGGCGATTTGGAGTGCGGCGACTTGTCGCCGCTTTCCTTCTCGTGGTGCAACCACTTTCCAACTCCTGCTGATTTCCCAACGATGAAAGCGGCTCCGCCGCAAACGAAAGCTGTGACAAGTCACAGCACTCCGCGTGTCGCACGGCGGACTATTCACAATTCGAGTCAGCTACAGTTTAGTCCAACCGAGGGCGGCTTCGATAGTAGCGAACGCGTAAAGTCTGAACGCACAAAGCCGCGTTCTATGGGGCTTCCTCGCGAAGCGATGTTTGCCCCACCGTTGACGGTAGGTCGCGATTGAGCGTGGCGGTCATGGAGCCTCGTTGACGAGGCTTCTCGCTGCGGTGGCTTGAACGCTTCTCGCATTGTCGCGACGGACGGCAAGCAGGCGGACGGCAAACAGGGACACCGGCAAACAGGGACACCGGCAAACAGGGGACGGCAAACAGGGGCAAACAGACTATCACGACATCTGCGAGTTCGCTTGCGGGTTGGTACGAGCTGGTAATGCCGAGGGCGATTACCTCAGGCTAGACTTCGGCTTGTCTTGCCGAGTGCATGAGATGATTCGACGCGATTGACGTAGCGGCGGCACAGGGAATTACACAACGGTGTCGCATATGAAAAGCCATGCCGACGAGAACTGTCATGTCAGCCTGATGGCGAGGCAAGCAAACTCGCGCCAGGGGCTTACAGATAACCCTGGCCGCGTCGAGTCGCTTCCGTGGCAAGACTCTCTGCCGTGCCTGCGGCGCGTTTGAACAACTTGCCGAACTTTTGAACCAAGTCGCACCAACCATCCGCGTCCAATCCCAATCGCTCCAAGATCGGAGCCAACTCCGACGGGATTGCGCCTCGTTTGCCGGAACGAAGTTGTCGGCCCGTCCAATCCAACAACTCCAAATACTTCGTCAACGACATCGACAGAAATCCCTTCAAGCTCGCGCGGCGACCACAAGGACTGACGTCCGCTCCCGGTGCGTCTGACCGTTCGTTAATCTCCAAGGGACTCATCCAGCCACTCCTGCGGCGGCGGCGACTTCGCTCCCAAGCATGCGTACGTACGTCAGGCTTTCCAGGCTGACGCGCCTCGCCACCATGCTCCTTCAAATCATCAATCCGATCCTTCGCCCCGGTAAACTCGGAATCTTCCAACGACTTGGCGATCGCCGCTCGCACCGGATTCAAATCCACATACGCCGCACAAGCCAACAACGACGCCTCGTCCAACAATAACTGAGCCTTGAACCGCCCCTCCCAAAACCTACCGCTACATTCGTCTTCCTTGTTGGCTCGTCGCGCGATGTTCTCTGCCGTACACCGCATCCACCAACTCACGTCCGACAACCGGCGCCGCACTTCCGCCAGCCGCAGGGCTTGACCGACGCTCATCTTGATTTCTTCGCCCGTAGGCTCGTCCGCCGACCCGTCGTTCAGCCTACGCTGGGGAAACAACTTCAACCAGCGGCGAGCTACTTCGTCATCCGACCAAGACGCGACCACATCGGGCCGACTGCGCAGGACGACATGCAAGTGGTTCGACAGCACGGTCTAGGTCAAGCAATCGACCCCGAAGACCGACGCCAAGAACTCCATCCGCTCACGAATTCACGTTCGACGATGCTCGAACGATTTCCCGGTGACCACATCTTCGCCACACAGAAACGCTCGCCGCACGCAGCGTTGGACGGCATGCACGACTTGGACTTCATTCGGATTGAGGTATTCTCCACGCGCCATTCGCGGCATGACGATTCTCCTGTTCGGACGGTTTCGATAGAGGGGGATTCTAAGGTAAGTCGGGCTGATCTGCAAGTCAAATATGGGTGTCCCTGCTGTCTTTCCCTCCTGTCCCCTCCTGTCCCTGCCTCTCCTGTCCCTCCCTGTTGTCCCCGTAAATCACGTTTTGGTAACGGTGAAAATGATAGGCATTCCCGACGAGGGGCGGAGGGCGAATCGCCTACCTCGATTTGTGCTCCTCCGCAGAAATTGGTGTCGCTTTAGTGACTGCTCCACGACGTCGACTGGAAACGCCGTCGTGTGTGTGCGTCACCGGCGGCGCGTTGACCGTCTGCGGGAGGTCAGGCGCAGGCATGGCTGCTGCCCTAACGCCCTACCGCGTTTTTGATCTCGGCGATTAGTTGTTGCTGGTAGGGATCGGACTCTTCGTCTCGGACAACTATGACATCGTTGATCACGTACTGATTTGACAGCCGACGACAAATAAATTGTTGTTCGTCTCCTGGTTTGATCGTCGCCATGGGCACGATCGCGACACCTAAGCCCAGTCTCGCATATTGTTTGGCGGCTTCCCAGCCACCTCCTTCGACAACAAAGTAGAGTGGCCCGTTGGCCTTGGACTCAAGCTGTCGCCGGATTCCCGACTGGCGATCTGGTCCAACGAGTTCCCACTGCGTGAGGTTGCTGATGGGG
>CAUJKL010000725.1 GCA_963204995.1 Planctomycetota bacterium
GAAATTTCGTCGAGGACTTCGAGATGGTCCGCCGCTTCATCGAAGAAGATCGGACGGAACTCGGCCAAATCAACTTGCATCCAACTACCGCCAATTAAGTCGCAGTCGGCATCCGTTCCCGGGCTGATCCTATTTACGAAGTGGTTCGATCTCGTCGTGAGATCGTGTAGATCATCGAGCGTTCTAGGTCGCGACCAAGCTGCTCACGTGCAGTGCTAGTGCATGAGATACCGGTGTCGCGGTTCGGTGGTATCTCTTGGCGTTATCGACCACGGAATCGACGTACTTGCCGCCATCGATTTTGTTTCCCAAGATTCACGATCGGAATGTTATACGGCTTGATCCGGGAAACGCGGTTGCGCCGCCAACGTCTACGGTGCAGTGCCTGACACGGTACTGACGCGTGGCGAGATGCTGCGTTGAACGCTGCGCGTGACCTAGGTTTAGAAGGACACTCGTAAATGCGTTAACTGTAAGGAAGAGTAATTCATGAGCCAGCGAGCCTTAGTCGTTGACGATTCCGGACCAATGCGAGCGATCGTCATTCGCAATCTCAAATCTCTTGGCATCGAAGAAATCGTGGAGGCTGCCGACGGCGCGGAGGCTCTGAAGATGTTTCGGTCCAGCGTCTTTAGTGTCGTGATCACGGACTACAACATGCCGCACATGAACGGTCTGGATCTCGTAAAAGGAATTCGCGCCAGCGGCTCCGAAGTGCCGATCCTGATGTTGACGACCGAAGCGGAACGCAGCACTGTCTTGGCGGCCATCCAGGCGGGCGTCTCGGGCTATCTGATCAAGCCCTTCGATTCGAGCCTCTTGAAAAACAAACTTGAGAAGCTGTGGGCAACTCAACCCGTATAAACGTAACAGAACATACAGAGGCCGAGGCCCTGATATGCACGCGGCCTTCATCGATTCCTTCACCAACTCGACGTGCGACGTCTTTAAGACGATGTTCGCTTGCGAGTTGACGCGCGGCGCGTGGCAGACGAAGGTGAGTGCCGTTCCCGCTTACGAGGTCAGCGGCGTCGTCGGCATCTTGGGCCGAGCCGAAGGGACGGTCGTCGTTAGTCTCACACGCGAGACCGCAATGCTGGTTGCCGAGTCGTTTCTCGGCGAACGGCCGGGCAGCATCGATGACAGTGTCATCGACTCCGTCGGCGAATTGGCCAACATGATCGCGGGTGGAGCGAAAGCTCGGCTTGGTGATTGGGGACTTACGATCGGTCTACCAACCGTGCTACGCGGAAAGAATCAGATCGTCATATTCCCGGCGAAGGCGACGCCGATCGCAATTCCCTTCGACTCCGATTGGGGCCTGCTGTCGGTCGAAGTCGGGCTGATTTACTGAACGTGAAATCAGCGGCTATACTGATTTGGCCAAGGGAAAAGACGGGACGATCTTCTGTGTCTACGAAAGATGCGGCGAGAACGGCATGGCCGTCCAGTACCTGACCGTGGCGCGATGCAATCGTGCTTGGATCGAGGCGGGTGTAAGATAATTTGGAATCGAGTTGCTCGTGTGAGAATGTCGCTGTGTTCTCAATACAATCCTTAAGACGTTTGGAACCTTCGAATGATCAGCCACAGATTCGTTGTGCTAGTCGTCATGTTGCTAGTAAGTGAGGTCACTGACGTACGTGCCGAGCGACCTACCGAGGAATGGCTGAGGGGATCGGGAGAGGAACTTCAAGTCCGTTTGCAAGGCGAAGTCCTGTTGCCCGATGGTCAATCAGCATCTGAGTTCAAGCTCCGGGGCGGTCTGAACACTTCGGGTGCACTGCTGCCGTTGGAACCGACGATCGATAACCACCGCTTCGAAGTGTGGATTCCCGTCAATCGAACGCGCTGGTATTCGATGTGGCTCAGCGTCAGCGATCGCAATTGCCTCGGATACGTGAAACTCGGTGCCTACGAACTTCGCCAAGCCGCCCTCGATGGCGTCACGCTGACGCTGCAATCGCCAACACGAAAGCTGAACGTGAAAGTAACCGACCAGGGGGTTCCTGTGGCAGATGCATTTGTGAAGGCCGAACTGGGGTACGGCATTGATCTGCGCACTCGCACAGATGCCGACGGGAATGCATCGTTTGGACTACTGCCGGAGCAAACACCTAACCGGCTCACCGCCTGGACGGAAGCGTTTCGCGTGGGCGGCTTCAGCTTCTCTCGGAAGCCGGCCCGGGACCCGAATGCGGATCAACACGAAGTCGAACTCAGCCGCTGTCGCAATCAGAAACTGCGGTTTGTGGACGAACAGGGAGCACCCGTGCCGGGCATCACGTTTGTCATGCAAATGGCGACCGCACCACCCAATTACAACTACATCGGGACTAACGAACACTCAACAATGACCACCGACGATGCCGGAGAAGTGATGTACCCCTGGTTTCCGGATTGGGAGGGGCACCACTTTTATGTAGAGCTACACACCGATCAATGGGTGTGTGACGGCGAGCCCAAGATCGGAAGCGACGGAGCGGCTGTGTTCCAGCTCAAGAAGAGTAAGTTCGCCGACCGCAAGCATGTGCCCGGTCGAGTCGCCTCGGCCAACACGGGAGGCGGCGGATTCTTCGTGACATTGAGATCCTTCCAGGGAGAAAGAGAAGGACACTCGGACATTCTTTCTACATTCACCGACCCGGATGGTACGTTCTTCCTCAACGTCTTGCCTGATGCAACCTACTGCGCGTGGCCGCTCGACGCGAAGTGGGTGGGGACGATCACAGACTTGGTTCCGTAT
>CAUJKL010000726.1 GCA_963204995.1 Planctomycetota bacterium
ACGAGCGAAGACATCGTTCAACACCCAGTGGAACAAACACAGATGAATGCTTTCGACCATCCCCATGTCGTTTAGCTCGACGTGCAACCCATCGGTCTGCTTCTGCTTGAGTTTGCCGCCGGAATATCCGGTGAGGCCAAACGTCGTTAATCCGTGACGGTTCGCCCAGTCGGAGAAATCAAAGGGGTCAGGCGTCTTTGATGGCCAAAAAAAGCCTGACCCCTTCGTGGCGTCGTTGAGCGAGGATCCCAAACAAACTCAATAATCACAATTATCGGCGCGACATGCAAGTCGCCTGCCCGTGTAGGATAACTACGGGTTTTCAGGAAAGCTAAGGCTTGGATTGCAATCCATTTTGACGCGAGGCAAGGCATTTCTTCGCTAATTAGGACGATCGAGGAAACGACTAGGTTAACTCCGCAGCTGGTGCAACTTCCTGCTCTCGCTAAACTGTCTCTATGGCCAAATGCGATGAGGGATACATTTGTGAAGTATGCGGGAAGGACGTCGCCGCAATCACCGACAGCGATTTGTATCTGCGTTATGTGATCGGGATGGTTGATCCTGAAACGCTTCACACTACGCGAGAAAGACACATCCGCTGCAACCCCGCACTAGGTCAATTTATTGTCGACGCCGACTTCGAGGTGATTCGTTGTAAAGGGCCGTTTGACAAACGCGAACTTGATCCGGTCTTCGTGAAGCACCGAGAGGAACTCGTGACTCGCGGTTGGCTGCGATTGAGGGAAGTCGTCAAGTCCAAGATTCCGATCGTCGAGTATCCACTGAGTGACGGCATGGCCTCACGGGGCGAGGCTTGATTAGCAGACGACTGTGGCGACTTATCCATCCGGCTCGATTTTTCAACCTACATGCTACATGCCCCAGCCCTCTCTATACCCACCCTCTGAATCTGTGTCGGCCACTGGAGTCGGTGTTGCAAAATCCCCTTCGCCGCGGATCGCGTCGTTGGACCAATTCCGCGGCTACACGGTCTGGGGAATGTTTCTTGTCAACTTTGTTGGCTCGTATCAGGTAATCAACGCAACGCTGCCGCTGCTCAAGCATCATCACACGTATTGCAGCTACGCCGACACGATTATGCCGCACTTTTTGTTTGCGGTCGGCTTCGCCTTCCGCTTGACGTTCGTGCGGCGTCGAGAATCCCATGGCAGTCGATCGGCATTCGATCATGCCGTCAGACGCAACATTGGTTTGCTGCTAGTGGCATTTATCATTCACCATCTGGACGGTCAGTACGCGAGTTGGTCGGAGATTCGGGAACTGGGCCCAGGCGGAGTGCTGGCAGCGGCCTTTCAGCGGAACTTTTTTCAGACGCTGACGCATATCGCCGTAACGTCGCTGTGGATCATCCCGGTGATCGGAGCGCGAGCCCGCTGGCGGATTCTTTACGCCGTCATGTCAGGCGTCCTGTTTCATGTGCTGTCGGAGTGGTGGTACTACGACTGGGTCATGCAACGTCCAGGCATCGACGGCGGGCCACTCGGATTTCTCGGCTGGACGACGCCGGCCATCTTAGGCTCGCTCGCCTATGATCTGATGCGGAGCGGTAAAAGCATGCTCGTCGGTCGACTGTTGGGTTGGAGCGCGCTGGTCATGCTCGTCGGCTACGGACTGGCTTGTATGAATCGGATCACGCCTCCGAACACGGTCGACGCTGGCTCCGGCTATCAGGAATACTTGGTGGAACCGCCGTTCGTGGAACCGACCCGGCCGGTCAATATCTGGACAATGAGTCAACGCGCGGGGAGCATATCTTATCTGACGTTCGGTGCCGGATTCTCGCTCGCCGTGTACGCGTTGTTTGTCCTGGCGTGTGATGTCGCGCCGCTGCAACTCGGCTTGTTCCGCACGTTCGGCAACAATGCCTTGGCAGGTTACATCTTGCACGACCTGATGAACTCCGCAATCAAGCCGTTCTTTCCCAAAGACAGTCCATTGTGGTACGTCTTTGTCGGCGTGACACTATCCATGCTGCTGTGCTATGTCGTGATGCGACATCTGGAAAGGCATCGCCTGTTCTTGCGACTCTGACGAGGAATGCCGTAACTCTCGAACGCCTAGCGATCGAGCGAAATCGAAAACCCGACTTAACACTTGGCTGTCGCCGCCAGCACAATCGCACCGTGGACGACGACTTGTTCGCCGAGCGTTGCCGGTAGAATTCGGTACGCACCGGCGAGTGGTGGAAAGACATAGCGGGCAACTTCGTTGCGAAGCGGTTCGAAGAAGCGATCTTCTCCGATTAACGACACTCCGCCACCCACGACGACAACGTCAGCCGCAGTGAGCGTGATCACCTGACCGATCGCCCAGCCGAGGACGCAGATCGATTGGAAGATCGCGGACTTGGCAATCGAGTTTCCGGTGCTTGCGAGGTCGGCAATTCGCTTCGCCGTTAATACTGACTCCATCTTGCAGTGCCGCAGTTCTCGCTTCGCGACTTCGTCATCCGATGTTTCCAAGAGCCGTTCCAGAGCCTCGACGATTGCAGGCCCGGCAGCGTAAGACTCGACAGTGGCGGCTGGAGTGTCAGCGCTGAGTCCGGGGCGCAAGTGACCAATCTCGGCCACGGCGGGGCGGCCCTTCCCGTGCAACGTGCGGTCGATTACGAGTCCTCCCCCGATGCCAGT
>CAUJKL010000727.1 GCA_963204995.1 Planctomycetota bacterium
TGTACTTTAACTACTACGCCGCCACCGAGAACAAAGACACCATCCCGTTGACTCCCGATCCGCTTGTCCGCGACTCGTTCCGCGTGTTCATCGCGGATGACAATGGCGATTGGCAATTGCTGGGCACGAACAACGAATTCGAAGATGGCCCTGGCGGCATTCCTGACGAGCTGAACGATATCGGTCGGGCGGCGGTTCCACCGAACACTTCGTTCGAAGTTCAACCGTTGTTCGACTTCCGCACGACTGCCGACTGGCGTCAGGTGCGCATTCCGTTGGACGAGTACGCTGGCCGAGAAAACTTGCGATTGCGGTTCGACTTCTCGACCGCCGGCGACATGAATGTCGGTTCGATCTTCACCACCGGCCTCGAACTGCGAGCGGTAGCCGGTGTTTACATCGACGACGGCGACACGTTTGTAATCGATAATCGCACCATCGAGTTCGATTCTGGCTACACGTTGGTCGCACCCTCTGGGTCCGCAATTCCGGCTCGCGAAACGCTGACGATTACCGACGCCAATGGCCAAACCGCAGTCTTCGAGTTTGTCGACAACAACGACTTCCCACAGAGTATCATCACGCCCGATGGAGCTACTCTCGCCGAAGGCGATACCTTCACGGTTGGCCAAGGAACAACGTCCGCACAGTTCGAATTTGACAGCGGTTACCTCGTCCAGCTTCCGGCGTCCAACCTGATCGCTGACGGTGAGACGTTCGTCGCGAACAATGGTGCCGGTAGCGGAGATGTTGTCTTCGAGTTTGACAAGAACGGCACCGTGGTCAATCCGCAAGCATTCCGGATCGGCATCGCCGACGATTTGACGATCCTCGTTCCCAACAGTGGTGCCGCGGGACTCGTCGATGGTGATCAGTTCTCGCTCAGCAATGGCGGCTCGCCGGTTGTGTTCGAGTTCGATCGCGACGGCATCACCAGCTCGGGTACTGTGCGCATCAACCTTCGGAGTCCCATCGAGATACTGCTTCCCGCCGCCGGTGGTGGCTTCGGTGGTGTCGTCGATGGCGATACGTTCTCGATCGATTCGGACATCAACGATCTCATACCGCCCGAAGTATTCGAGTTCGACAGCACGGGGATTTTCACCGCCGGCAACCATCGGATCGACTTCGACAATTTCACCACTCAAAGCGTGCTCGCACAACGAGTCATCGCGGCGATCACTGGCGTCTCGTCCTTGTCGGGCTTGACCCCGGTCGATGCTGGCAACGGAGTCATCCGATTGCTGGGGATTAGTCCGACCACTTCAGTGGATGTCACGTTGACACCCAGCGCCGCACAGCGAAACTCCGGCCTTTCGCAGGACGACGTGGCCAACTTGATTGTCTCAGCGGTTCAAGCAGCCAACCTTAACGTCGTGCCAGTCAACAGTGGCAGTGGACGTGTTGTGCTCCAGGACACCACCAACACCCACGTGCTGAATACAGGCGGTTCTCTTCTCCTGACGCAAACGACGACTCCAAAGTCTGCGGATGACGTTGCCAATCGAGTCCTGAATGCGATTCAGAGCCAGTTCGTCGCTCCCAACATTTCGCCGCTCAATCTGGGCGGCGGTCTGTTCCAGCTGCAAGGAAGGTTGAGCCACACCGTCGGCGCAAGCGGGAGCAGCCTCAGTCAATCCAATGCACTGCCATTCGTCTTGACGGTCTCGCCGCTGGGTGCTTCCGTCATCACGGAAGGCGAGACGATTTCGATCCGCGACAATCAAACCAATACGTTGGTTCAGTTTGAATTCGATCGGGATGGTTCGGTCACTCTGGGCAATCGCCCGATTACGATTGCCGTTGGCAACAGCGCCGACCAAGTCGCGAACGCCATCGTCCTGGCGATCACGCAAGCGGTGGCGGCTGGCGCTTTGACGGGCTTGACTCCGGTGACGCTGGGCGGTGGCATCGTGCATGTCGGTGGCACGGTCGGTTCGTCACACACGATCGACATGTCGGGAACGGTAAATGCAACGCAAACGGGAACTCCTGGGGCCGTTGCTGGCAACTATGCGATCGGTTTCCTGCCTACGGATACGGCCGACCAGGTTGCGATTCGAGTGGCGGCGGCGATCAACTTGAATCCCGCCATTACCGTCAACGCGACGATTGATACATCCATCGGGAACGGCGTTCAACTGGGTGGCAGCACGTTCAATCCGGGCAATTCGCCGCTGATTCCTCAGGGTAACACTCCGATCTTCGTCAGTCCGCTGCAATCGCCGGCTGATGTCGCGCAACAAATCGCACAAGCCATACGACTGAGCACGCTGGGTGCCACCGTTATTCCGCACCTTAACAATCACGCCAACATCGACGCTCATCGAATCAATCTCGAAGGTGCCGTCAATGTCCAGGTGAGTGCTGGGGCGGCGACAAATCTGCGGGTCGTGGGGAACGTCGGTGTCACCGGGAATAATGTTCCCGCAGTAATCCATTCGGGCATGTCTCGCACTCAAGTTGCAAACGTCATCGACTCCACCTTGGAAAGCTTGTTCTTCGACCCACAAATTGTGGCCAGCAATGGTTTGGAGATCTTTGATGGCGATACGTTTGTCCTGGAAGACAATGTCAACGCGCCGGTCGTATTCGAATTCGAGAGTGGTTTCCTGTTGCAGGTGCCGCCAGCAGGCAGCAGCGAGGAATTCGGCGGGATTCAAGATGGTGTGACGTTTACGATTACGGACCCGAACGACACGAGCCAAGTGCCATTGGTGTTCGAGTTCGACAAGGACCATCTGCTGAGTCCTTTCGGAACTCCGACGGTCGCGGCTGGAAACAACCCGATTCTCATCCCGGATAATGCTTCCGCCAGCGCTGTGGGACGCGCCATCGCGAATGCCGTCGCAGGCAATCCCGCTAGTGCCGGTCTGGGCTTGACGCCACGAGCCCTGGACGGAGGACTCGTGCAACTTGGCGGTCGCCCCGGCCAACTCCTTTCCTTCACTCCCGGTAGCGGGTTGGCGCGAACCTCGTCCGCACCCTACGTGCTCGAAATTCCAGCCGCTGGCGGAAACGTCGGACTGGGAGGCATTCGAGACGGTTCGACTTTCACGATCACTAATGGTGCCCAGAGCGTCACTTTTGAGTTCGACAAGAACGGCACGATCGGACGTGACGCAAATGGCAATACGCATCGCCGGGTCGCGATCAGCCCGACCTTTACGCAAGCACAGGTGGCTAATGCGATTCTGGCTGCCATCAATCGAGCAACTCCCGCAGGCGACCCCTCCCCGGTCAACCTCGTCACGGACCTGGGCATCGATCTAGGCAACACGGTGTCTCTGAATAACGGAGCCCGCGTTCGCATCGCAGGCCGCGTTGGTCCTCGAGTCGAACTTAGCGCGGGAAATAACGTCACCCTTCGGACCTCGGAACCCGGCGTGCATCCATCCGTTTCGATGTTCGTACCAGAAACATTGACGCTCGCACTTCCGGAACTGCTGAAGCTACACGTACCAAGTGCCGGTGGCCTGACGGGCGGAGTGGTTGACGGCGACACCTTCTACATCGACGACGACAACGTCATCCTCGATCTCGCAGATCCCACGCCGGGCGTGTGGTTCGAATTCGACAGCGATGGCAGTGTCGGCGTTGACGCCTCGGGAGTTCAACATGTGCCGGTGTTCATGACGAACACCGATAGCGCCGACAGGATTGCCCTGTCGATCCTGGAAGCCATTTCCTCGCAGCCGCAACTTGTGCTCGCGCCAACCAAATTCGGCGGCGACGGCAATATCGATTTGGGTGGAACGGGCGCGTTGCTTACACTTCCCGTCGGCACGAACTTCATCCGGACTGGGCCTTTCGCATTCCAAGTGCCCGCCGCAGGCGGCGGGTTCGGCGGAATCGCCGATGGTGCAACCTTCTCAATCGACCTCGATCCGAGCGACGCGATTCCTCCGACGCGATTCGAACTCGATTCCGACGGAATATTCAACGCTGCCAATACGCGAGTTCAATTCTCGACGACCGATGACGCCAATCAACTTGCGAGCCGGATCATCACCCAGGTGCGCACGACATTCAACACACTACACCCGGTCCTCATCAATGGACCAGCCGGTCTCGAAATCGGTGGCTTTACGAATACGTTTCTCGCGACCAATGTCGTCGAACGCGACCCGCAGACGAACACAATCACTGCTCGGGTGCGAAGCCATTTGACTCAGACAGGCAAGGCGGGAGCGCTGGTTGACAGCAATCGCGCGAGCTTTGTGATCGGAGATGGCGTTAATCCACAAGTTATCTTCGAGTTTGATCTCGATGGGGCGAGTTCAAACTTCAATGTTCCCATTGTCTTGAAGGCATCTCCAACCTCCCAAAACCTGGCCACGACCAATCAGATCGCGGGTGCGATCATCAATGCCATCTCGGGGACGGCTCTTGGCTTGTCGCCGCGCTATCTCGGTGGTGGCAAGATCCATCTCGGCGGGACAGCACTGCACCAACTCGATACCGAGTTTTCGCAGACCCCGGCGCCCGGACAAACAGGACCAGTTGGTCTGACCCAATCTGGGCGAGGCGGTCCGATCGCGGATGGTGAGACCTTTACGGTGACCGTCGCCGGTAGCAACATCGTCTTTGAATTTGACAACGATGCGGTGTCGACTGCGGGGAACGTTCGAGTTCCCTTCACCACGAACCAGACGACGAACGAAGTCACGCAGACAATTATCAACGCGCTGCGCAACAACGTGGGGAACCTGTTCCCACGAAACTTTGGCACGAATTTGGGCGTTATCGATTTCGGCGGGAACGAGACTCACGCCCTGGATACTTCGGGAACGGTGAACCTGACTCAGGACGGCGTCGTGGGCAGCCAGTCGCCTCGCGTGCCGATTGTGTTTTCCCCGGCATCAAACTTCTTGGGTGCCAACGTCGCGACCGCCATCGCGAATGCCGTGAATGCCACGGCCCCTAGCCTTTCCATCGATCTGGACATCACTGCCGCGGTGCGAACCGTTGCTGGTCGTACCGAGAACGTAGTAACGTTTACGCACCAGACGGG
Organism: Planctomycetota bacterium; assembly: GCA_963204995.1. Taxonomy (GTDB): domain Bacteria; phylum Planctomycetota; class Planctomycetia; order Pirellulales; family Pirellulaceae. The sequence goes on from CAUJKL010000727.1 coordinate 5,015, forward strand.
TCTGCCATCCGATGTCACTTTTACGGAAGGGTTCTCGCTGGCTGGTCTGACACCTCTCACGCGCCGCATCGTTGGCAACTCTTTCAAGCAAGAGGAAGACCTCGTACGCATCATCGGGCACACGATCCCCGACAGCGGCCCGCTGGGTATCGATCGCCAATTGCAAGGCGATGAGTTTGCCGACGTCGCAGATAATCGCCCACTGCCCAGCCCGGGAAATCCCAGAACCGCAGCTCGTGGATACGACAACGTCCACGAAGGTATCTACATCGACGATATCGTCATTGGCTTCGCCGAACGCGGCGAAATGGTGACGGGTGCGACGACCAATTCTGGCTACGTCAACAACCCAGACCTGTCCGCCAACCAAGTTCTCAGCGGCGCTTATCAGGTCGAAGTTCGCAAGGCGACCGATTACGGGGTTCTGCCTCCCCCTAACACAACACGAGCGGGCTTGACGCGCAGCTTCGACACGAACGATCGATTGACCCAGGGCCTGACGATTATCGCCCAGCCTGGTGCCAACATCTATGATGGCCAAACGTTCGTCCTCAGCAACGGCGTCAACAGCGTCACGTTTGAATACGACGATACGTCGCTCGGCAATGGCATTCTGACGGGACGACATGCCGTTCAGTTTACGTCGGCCAGCACGAACACCGACGTGGCGCGAGCCATTCGAGATGCGATCAATTCCAACACCGTCCAAGCGGTCCTACCCGATCTCTCGGCAGGTCTGGGCGACGGTACGTTGATCGGAACGGGAACGCCGACGGTGACTACCACGAATCGCGTGAACGTCTATGGCCCGGCACACCTGGAGGTCCACGGCACGAGCGTCAACGAGACAAATGACTCGCTCTCGGAAGCCACGGAGACGGGCATCGTGGGACGCAATTCGCCCTCGTTCTTTGGCACCGGAGCCATTGGTGACAATCAGCGTCATCCCATCGAACGCGGTCTGGATGTTGATCTGTTCCGCATTCAGTTGTTCCGAGGCGAAACAATTCAGATCGATGTCGATGCCGAAGAGATTGGTTCCGAGTTGGACTCCATGCTTCGTGTGTTCGACATCTTTGGAAATGAACTAGCTTTCAGCGATGACCAGATCGCTCCCGGCGAGACTTCTCGTCGCATCTTCAGAGACCCGTTCCTTGCGTTTACCGCTCCCGCTTCTGGTACTTACTTCGTCGGCGTCAGCGGATTTAACAATCGCAACTACGATCCGAATATCGAAGGTAGTGGCATTAACGGCGGGACGGGATTCTATCAAATTGAAATGACATTTGGTGCGGTCGCGGCGGCCGACTTTGTCCTGTTCGACGATCTTGGCGACAGCAATCTATTCCGCGACCAAGGTCAGATCTTGATCGAAGCAAATCGCATCGCCAATTCCGAGCAATTTGGCATCTCGGTTGATGTGCCTCAACGTGGAACGACCACGACCACGCTGACCAACAATGGCGGCACGTCAACGTTAACGGAAGTGACTACCGTACTGAACTCCAACGGGACGACATCGACGACAACGAGGGTAACGGTGACCACCGGAGGCAGCAGCTTCACCACGACTTCGACCGTCTCCGGCAGTACCGAAGTTCTGTCGTCACCCGGGCCTGCAGTTCCCGTGCGTAATCTGCTTGAACTGAATACGAACCGCCTAGTTCCTGGCGTTGTCATCGAGAACAACGTGATTTTCGGCGGACAACTCGGCGCAATCCACTTCAGCGGAAACAATCGTCCGAACGGGGAGCAAGTGGCAGCAGTGCCCTTCGGTCGAATTGTGAACAACACATTGTTCGGCGTCAGCGGAACGCTCGTTCCGCGAACTCAAACAACGGACATCGGCATCTTGGTCGATAACTTTTCTGCTCCGACGATCTTGAACAATATCGTGGCCAACTTTAACACCGGCATCCGTGTTGTTCCGGACGGTTTCACGGAGAATTTGACCGTTGTCGGCGGCCAAATCTATCAAGGTAACGCGGCGACAACGATCAGCGGTGTGGCGACGGAAGACTTTGCCATCAATCTAAGCAATCCCGACGCAAATGCGTTGCCCAACGGGCCGAATTGCAACACGGATCTGCATGATCCTAACGTTCTATTCGTGGATGCCGTCAACGAGAACTTCTACCTCCAACCTTGCTCGAACGCGATCGATAACTCCGTCGGTTCGTTACTCGACCGAGCTGACTTGGTACGCGTACGAGCTCCGTTGGGCATTTCGCCTTCGCCAATCTTGGCTCCAGGCAATGACGTGACGGGACAGAAGCGAGTCGACGATCCAAACGTCGAAACCGCTTCCGGCTTCGGCGAGAACGTCTTCACCGATCGTGGTGCAATCGATCGCGCGGATTTCGCCGGCCCGACGGCCAACTTGAGGCACCCGGCCGACAACGACGCGGATGGCATTGACCTGCGCAGCGACGCGGTGTCGATCGTCCAGCTCGGTCAAGGCATCGTCGGCTCAAGCTTCGAGATTCGATTGGTTGATGGCGTCGAACCAGCCGATCCGACCGATGGTCTAGGGGTTGATGACAAGACGGTTATCAGCAGTGCCGTGGTTGTTCAACGGGACGGTGTCACGCTGCAGGACGGCGTGGATTATTCGTTCAGCTACAACTCGACTAGCGACATTATCAAGCTCACACCGCTCTCGGGCATTTGGAAGCCAGACAGCTTGTACACGATCACGCTCAACAATAAAGACCGCTTTGTAATCACGACGCCGCCCGGAAACGAACTTAATGACGGCGATGCGATCTTGATTGGAGACTTGCAACCTCGCACCGACCGTTACGAGTTCGATAGCGGTTACAGTCTGCACGTACCACAAACGCTGACCATCCAAGTACCGGTCGAGGGCGGGCGATTGGGTGGCATTAACGATGGCGGCACCTTCAGCGTTGCATATACCGATCCCGTTACCGGGCTGCGAACTGTAACCTTCGAGTTTGACAAAGACGGCGCGTTCAATGCGGCCAATGTCCAGATCCCATTCACGAGCGTCTCGACGCAGGACGAGATTGCGGTCTCCATCGTGAAAGCCTTGGCAAACGCTAACTTGGGACTCTCGCCGGTCAACTTAGGCCACGGTCGAATTCACCTCGGCAGCCGTAGCGTTCATCAGCTAACGTTGCCGACGACCGGCGGTGGTCGTACGACGTTGACATCCGTTGGCGTTGCTGGCGGCGTGGCCGACGGCGATCAGTTTACGATTGCCGATGGCGTTAACGTCGTCCGCTTCGAGTTCGACTCGAACGGCGTGACCCGCCCAAATGCACTGGCGATCCCCTTCAATACCAGTCAAACCCACGAAGAGATCTCGGACCATCTCGCGTTGGCGATCAATCGGGCGATCGCGGAAGGCAAGATCGATGCGGCCGGAGCGTTAAAGGCCACTCATCTCGGCGACGGTTTGGTTCAACTGGGCGGAACGCGGCAACACACCGTGCGCACGACGCTCAGCAAGCTTACGCAATCCGGTACGCCGGGTGTCAGTCAAGCCTACGGACTGCAAACGCGCGCCGCTTCGTTACGAATCCAAACACCTGCGGCAGGCTTGCACTTGATCGTGCCACAAGCTGGCGGTGCGGCGATCGCGGATGGCCACACGTTCACGATTAGCAACCGCACTGGTACGACCGTGAGGTTCGAGTTCGACAGCAATAATTCGGTCGCCGCAGGAAACGTCCAAATTCCATTCGCCTCGGCCAGCGATCGCAATCAAGTTGCGAATTCGATCGCGGTCGCCATCTCGGGCTCCAATCTCGGTATCACTCCGATCAATCGGGGTAACGGTGACCTTGACCTCAATACGGTGTTCCACGTCATTAACGCAACGAACAGCCCGAGCCTGCAACAGACGGGCATCGCAGACGGACAAGTCTTCACAATCGATGACGGCGTGTCTCTGACGACCTTTGAATTCGACGCCGATCAAGCGCCGGGCATTATTACGCCGGGACGAACTCGCATCGCCTTCGGTGCCAATGACAGTGCAAATCAGATCGGTAACGCACTGGTCGCGGCGGTCAACATCTCGAACGTCCGCCTCGATCCCTTACGAAAGATGATCAATCTCGGCTCTGGACTGCTTGACGCCGGTGAACCAGCCGCAAACAGCTTGCCGCACCTCTGGGATACGGCGGGGACGAACCTCCGTCAAACAGGCATCTCGGGCGGAATTCGTGATGGCGAGACGGTTCAGATCTCGCGCGTTGACAACTCCGGGTTCCCACTGAATACGGTCACCGTCGAGTTCGATCGGAACGGCATTCAAACCACGGGCAACATCATCGTTGTCTTTGGCGACACCAGCACGGCCAGCGACATTGCCAACACGATGGTGCCTGTCCTGCTGTCCGCCGGACTGGGGTTGAACGCCGTGCATACTGGTCTCGGAACGATCGACATCGGCGGAACGACAAATCATCGGATCAGCATTGCCAACTCGCCCGTGCCGTCTCACCTCACCATTCTCGGAGCCCCTGGTGACAACGCCGCCGTGGCGATTCCACTCGTGCCCTCCGCTGCGTTTACCGCCGCCGACGCCGCAGTCGCCCTGAACAACGCGATCAACAACGATCCGCGTTCGCTAGTGAATGTGAACGCCAACCTTGGCGGAGGCGCAACGGTCGTCGTCGACAACGCTCGTAGCGTGGTCGCCAATCAAAACTTCCTCAGCACGACTTCTGGCAGCATCAGGTTCCTGCCGGCGGTCAAGGACCTGGCGACGAACAGCTTGAAGCCCAACCAACTGACCGGTGAAACTCAGTTCACGATCATTCTGGGTGAAGTCAATCTTGACTATGGCGATGCGAGCGACCCGTCGTTCCAGACGTTGGCCAGCAGCAACGGTGCCGTTCACGTGATTGGCTCCGGCTTGTTCCTCGGCAGCCGCGTCGATGCAGAAGTCGATGCCCAACCTAACGCGGTTGCCTCGGGCGACGATCGCGATGCCTTTATCGACCTCACGCTCAGCAAGCTCTTGCCGGCCACACCGTCGCTGGCTCCGTTCGCTGTCCAGATTCCAACCGCCTTGCAGGTGCCCGTCACCGGTAACGGAATTGGTGGAGTGGCCGACGGCAACACGCTGATCGTGGGCGATGCCACGCGAACGGTCACCTTTGAGTTCGATAGCGATGGGAACACACAACCGTCGAACGTCGCCATCAGCCTGAATCCAGGTACACAGAACGCGATCGCCGATGCGATTGTGGCCGGCATTATCAACCAAGGCCTTAGCCTGAAGCCCGTGAACGCCGGCAATGGCCGGGTCGTGCTGGGTATTACGGCCAACCATGTGTTGAATACTTCCGGCACACCGTCGCTGACGCGGGTCGCGGGCGTGAGCGAAGGCGCAACCTTCGCGATTTCAGACAAAACGACAGGCCAGACCGTCACCTTCCAGTTCGACGACATTGGTACTGCGACGACTGTGAACGGAAACAACGTTGCCGTTCGATTCACGACCGGCAGCACCTTGGATCAAGTTGCCGACGCCATCGTTGCGGCCATCAAGTCCGTTTCGCCAACACAGGGAACACAGCTGGTGGGACTGAATCCGACGAACCTCGGCGGTGGAGTCGTCCATATCGGAGGCAGCCCGACACACCGCATCGATACGATCAACACTTCGTTGAAGACTCTCGGTGTCCCCGCCTACGAGTTGCAAGCACCGGGAATCGGTTCCGTCATTCAGACGCAGTCTGCCGGCTTGAAACTTGTTGCGCCGCTATTCGGCGGTCGAGTCGTTACCGAAGCCGAGAAGTTCACAATCAACAGCGGATCGGTGCGGGCAACGTTTGAACTCGATAGCGATGGAATTGTCGCTGCCGGGAATTCGTCCATCAACTACACGTCGACAAGCACCCAACAGGAGATTCTCACTCAAATTCGATCGGCGATCGCGGGAGTTCCGCAACTGGCATTGAATCCCATCGACCGGGGAAATGGCGTGCTGGATTTGGGCCAAGTCGTCTACACGCTCAATCTGACGGGAACGACTTTGACGCAGTCCAACGCGGCACCATTCGTCATCCAATCGCCTGCCAATGGCGGGGCGGACATCGCGGACGGAGATACTTTCACGATCCAGAAGGGATCGAATGCACCGGTGCGATTCGAGTTCGACAGCAACGGTTTCGCGACTTCCGGCAACGTCCGAGTCATCTTTACCCGATTTAGCCGCGCGCAGGACATTGCAACCGCGATCTCGACCGCGATTCGTAACACCGCGTCGCTGGACTTGAATCCTGAAGACCTGGGCGGCGGTGCCCTGCGGCTCCGCGGACCAAAGCCGACCTTGGAATTATCGGCAGCTCCAAGCTTGCAGCAGGCTGGTCTGTCCGATGGCCAGACTTTCCAGATCGACGACGGTAACCGCGTGGTAACGTTCGAGTTCGACTCGAACGGCATTTCGATTCCGGGCAATCCGACGATTAACATTGCGGACAACTTCACACTTGTTGTACCCACCGCCGGCAGTGCTCCGGGCGGTGTCGCCGATGGTCAAACTTTCTCGATTCGCAACAGCGCGCTGGGGCTAAATGCGATCTTCGAATTCGATAACGACGCAGCGGTTGCGACGGGAAACATTCGCGTAGCCGTTACCACGCTCGGCACGCGAGATCAGGTTGCAAGTGCAATCGTCGCTGCCATCAGCGGAGTCCCGGGACTGCGACTCTCGCCGGTACATGTTGGAAACGGCGTCGTGGTTCTCAATGGAAGCACTGCGTCGCACTCCGTCGACACGACTCGCACACCCAGTCTCGCCACGGGCACTCGCCCGCAAACACTCGACCAATTGGCGAGTGGGATTATGTCGGCGATCTCCAATGCTCCGCTTGATCCGCCATTGTCGCCGGTGTATCTGGGCAATGGCGTCTTCGATCCACGGGGCGCCAGCAGCCACACGATCAACGTTTCGGCCTCCAATCTGGCGAGCTTTGGCGAAGCCGGTGGTATCGCCGATGGCGAATCGTTCTCGGTGACGGATGGAAGCAAGGTGGTCAACTACGAGTTTGACTTTGACGGTAACGTCGCGATTGGCAATACGCCGATCGACCTGCTTTACAAACATACCATTCAGGTTCCAGTCGCTGGCGGTGCTCCAGGTGGAATTATCGACGGCGACGTGTTCGCCATCAATCTGGGCTTGGGTGCGCCGGATGTGATCTTCGAGTTTGACTCGAACGGAAGTACCTTCCCCGGCAATCGCGTCATTACGTTCTCGAACCTCAGCACGCAATCCGATCTCGCGGCCCTGGTCACGAACGCGGTCGCGAGTTCCGGACTTGGCTTGGCCCCACAAAATCTGGGTACAGGTCGCGTCATGCTGGCGCTGGATGGGACCGATCCGACGACCAAGTTGGACACCTCCGGATCGGCGGCACTTACACAATTCCTCACCGATGATGTCGCTGCGGCGGTTCTCGCGGCAATCAACGGCAGCAGCTTCGATGCCGCCTTTGTGGCGACCAGCTTGGGAGGCGGACGGATTCATATCGACGGTCCTTCCAGCCACGCTTTGAATCTCACGCAGAGCCGCCTCCAGTTGTTGGATCGACTGCCAACCGGCATCCAAGCTTTAAGCGGTGCCAACGTCACGGACGGCGATTCGTTTGTCATTAGCGATGGCTCCCAGACGGTCACTTTCGAGTTCGATGACCCAACGCTCAGTAATGGCATCACCTCGGGACGGGCTGGCATCGTGTTCACGACCGCAAGCACGTCTTCCCAGATCGCCGACGCCATCGTTACCGCGATCGACGCACAAGGATTGTCTTTGTCGGCAACTCACGTCGGCAATGGCTTGATCCGCCTGAACGGTGACGACGAAGACGGTGTCATCTTTGAAGGCGGTTTGATTCGGACGGTCGATACACAGATCGTCGTGACGGCCTCGGCCGCTGGCTTGCTGGACGCATGGGTAGACTTCAACCAGGATGGCGATTGGACGGACGCTGGCGAACAAGTGTTTTCCAGTCAACCAGTCCAGGCCGGTCTTAACGCCCTGTCGATCGTAACGCCTGCGAGTGCGAAGCTGGGCTTTACTTCTGCTCGCTTCCGCTTGAGCTCTGCCGGCGGCTTGCAACCAACAGGTCTGGCAGCCGATGGCGAGGTCGAGGATTATCAGATTCGTGTGATCACGAATGTTGCTCCAACCGTACTCGCTCAGATCAATGACGTGAGTGCGTTGGAAGATGATCCAGCCCGGCCGATCAGCCTGGTTGGTACTTTCGGCGACCTCGACATTACGAACGGCAATGCGGATCACCTCACGCTGCGAGTCGTCTCGAACAGCAACACAGCGCTCGTAACGCCGACTCTGGCTGGCACCGCTCTGACGCTCAATTTCCGGGCGGACCAGAACGGAACCGCGGACATTACGATTGAAGCTCGCGACCAAGGCGGGTTGACCGTGACCGACACGTTCACTGTCGTCGTTGGTCCCGTGAACGACGCCCCTGTCGTCGTCGCGCCGCTGCCAGATATTTCACTCAACGAAGATGCTCCCACCATCTCCATCAATATCGGGACCGCCTTCGCGGACGTCGATGTGGCGACGAACGGTGATGTCCTCACCTATAACCTCGTGTCGAATGACAACCCGAGCTTGGTGCAAGTATCCCCCAATCCGTTTACTGGGCCGATCATTAACCTCACTCTGGCACCCGACAAAAACGGTCAGGCTTCTATTACCGTCCAAGCTCAAGACAGCAGTGGCAGCGTCGTCACCGATACGTTCCTGGTCATCGTCATTCCCGTCAACGACGCCCCAGTCGGTGTCGCGGATTCGGGCGCGACTAACGAAGACACTCCGCTAACCGGGCTGAATGTCCTGATTAACGATACGGATGTCGATGGCGATTCTCTGTCCGTCTCGAGTTTCACCGCGACGTCTGTACTCGGTGCCTCGGTTTCCATCACCACGACTGGCGACGTCACCTACAACCCAACGGTGTCTTCGCAGCTACAGATGCTTCGACAAGGTGCCATACAAGTCGACACCTTTACCTACATCGTTTCGGACGGAAACGGCGGATTCTCGGCACCGGTCACCGTGGCGATTACGGTCACCGGTGTAAACGATGCCCCAACGGCTCTACCGGACACGGCGACGGTTGCCAAAGACGCGTCGGTTCCCATTACGATCGACGTACTGGCCAACGATAGCGATCTGGATAAAGACCCTCTGGATATCACGGCTTTAAACCTGGTGAACACAAGAGGCACGGCTGTCACGGTGACCCTGCCGAGCGGTCGCAAAGGCATCTCGTATTCACCGAACGGCCAGTTCGATTTCCTGATGGCTGGCGAGACTGCGACTGACACCTTCATGTACACGATCGGTGACGGCCAAGGCGGTCAGGCCACTACCACCGTGACCGTGACGATCACCGGGCCGAATAACATCCCGATCGCTCTCGATGACAGCGCCACAACGTTCGAGGATCAATCCGTCGTCGTTTCAGTCCTGAGCAACGATAGCGATATCGATCCTCAGAATCTCTCTGTGATCCGGATCAACGGCAACGCAATTTCCACGGGCGTACCTGTTGCGGTCGGGGTGCGAGGTGGCACGGCAACGCTCGACACGAGCAACCGCATCACCTTCGCGCCCAACGGACGCTACGAGGACTTGGGAGTCGGCGAACAGCTTGTGGAAGTCTTTAGCTATACGATCAGTGATGGCAACGGTGGCACGGCGACTGCAAATGTCTCGATCACCGTGAGAGGCCGCAACGACGCGCCAAACGCAGTCAATGATGGATACGCCGCTGTGCAAGGCAGTTGTTTTACCACCACCGACGCGAAGGGCACTACGACGCCAACTCTGTTCAACGATGACGGCGTCTTGGCGAACGATACGGACGTCGATGCAAACGACACGCTCTCCGCGTTACTCAACTCGGCACCACAACATGCCAGCACGTTTACGTTGAGCCCGAATGGAACGTTCACTTATTGCCACGACGGCAGCAACACCGGCACCGATTCGTTCACTTACGTCGTGGACGACGGTAACGGCGGCGCTTCGGTGGGGACCGTGACGATCACGCTCTCGCCACGGCAACCATCGGTCTGGCAGAACCCGATCGAGAATCTGGACGTGAACAATGACGGTTTCATCACACCGCTCGACGCATTATTGATTATCAACAGCCTGAACCTCTTTGGCCCACGGACGCTTCCTAACCCAGCCTTACCGCCCAACACACCGCCACCCTTCTACGACACGAATGGTGACGGAAGCATCTCGCCGGTGGACGTAATGCTGGTGATCAATCATCTGAACGCACCATCGAATCAAGGCGAAGGTGAGGCGTTTGGAACCGAGTCGATCGTCAGCTTTAGCGATGTCTCGGCATCGCCGCAGCAGGCCCTCAACGAACCGGGACTTGGCTACGGTGAAGCGTTGGCAAACTACATCCTCCAGAAAGAAGATGCCGCTTCGACGCAACAACTGCGAACACGACTCAGCAGTCTCGTTCAGCCGACCGGTGTCAGCGTCGATGCTTATCGCGTTGCCTACGACGCTGCACTTGGCAGCGACGATCAGATCGATTTCTCAGACATCGATGTCTATGAAGTCCTCGCTCAGGATTCCTTGCACGACGTCACCGACGTCGATGATGCAATCTTCGGCGGCGACCAAGACTGGCTGTAAGGGCTCACGGGCGATCTCGCGTGGCGGTGGTTAGCACGGCCACGCGGGATGTGCTACGGAGGTGGCTGGGGCTGAGTCCGCGAAGCCCCGGCTTACCATGAACTCCAATCAGCCGTGGCGTCGAAGACTCCGCCACAGCCACCCGCCACAGCCACCCGCCACCCGCCACAGCCACCCGCCTGTTTCAAGATTTGGAAGTTATTTCCTGGACGATCCTTAGCACCGCCACGCGGGATGTGCTACGATGCTCGCGTCAATCAACGAATCTTCGCGAGCCGGTGAGCGACCGCGTCACGATCGCCGGTGCTCCAGCTCGCGGCTAACTGGAATTCACGACGCGATGGCAGTCTCTTCTCGTGCTAACTTGGCGGCGATTGTTTTTGCAATCGTCTTCCCGACGATCGTCACACTCGCCTACTTCGTCGTCCTCGCCGGACAGCCCGCGTGGCTGCAAGGAGGTGCGGCTGGAGTCGGGAAAGTCATTCAGTTTGGGTTTCCGGCGTTTTGGGTCTTCGTCGTCTTGCGCGAAAAGGTCCGCTGCGCCTGTCCGACTCGGCGCGGGCTTGGCCTCGGATTCGGATTCGGCCTGCTTGTGGCGGGCACCATGTTGGCGCTCGCCTTCTGCTGGCTGATACCGTTCGGCTTCTTCGATCAACCGGGAGAAGCCATACGTGCGAAGATCGAGGGGTTTGGGCTCAATACGGTTGCTAAGTACGCCGTGATCTCGTTCTTCTATGCGATCCTTCACTCGCTGATGGAAGAGTACTACTGGCGTTGGTTCGTCTTTCGCCGCCTGCGAGATTTCGTCCGGCTGCCATCGGCGATCGCTATATCGAGCCTGGGCTTCATGGCTCACCACGTGATTGTGCTGGCCGTCTACTTCGGTTGGACATCGCCCGCGACGTATCTGTTTTCTGCTGGCGTGGCGATCGGTGGTGCGGTGTGGGCCTGGATCTATCAGCGAAGCGATTCACTCTACGGCCCGTGGCTGAGCCATTTGTTAGTGGACGCGGCGATCTTTACGATTGGCTACGAACTTGCCAGCGATCTGTTCGTATAGATTGCGAAACGAACGTTCAGGGCCAATACTCAGCGTCGCCGGTCGACGTCGCCAGCCAGCGACTCGGCAGACCGCACTGCTTCTCCGAAGGCTACTTCTCCGAAGACTACGAAGCAGTGGCACGACTGTCCCAACACGGCCACTCGGCCAAGTCGAGCTGTTTCGCGCGTGAATTGCAGAGCCTAGCGATAGTTGTCGTGACAGTCGGAACAAGCCTTCGCGATTTCGCCGGTTGCTTTGCGGGCTTGCTCAGCGTTGTTGGACTTCACGGCGGCCACGACGTCCAACGCATTGCGTTTCATCAGATTCGCGAATCCGACATACGCCTCGTCATCGGCACCTTCCATTCCTTCTCGCGTCAACGTCGAGGCGATAGCCGCGATGATCTCAGCTTCGCGCAGGGCGGTTTCGATATCTTCTGAAAACGCCTCCGCGTTGGAAGTGATCTTGGCCAACTTCTTCTCTTGAGCCGCTTCCAATCGCTGCATCAGCGGCGATCGGTCGGCGATTTTGGTCCAATCGTTCTCTTGGGCTTCCGGCTTCTCCGTGAGTGCGGCACCATTGATCAGATCTTGCAATTCGTCCTTACGTTTCTTCGCTTCGTTGTAGACATTGTTGTTGCCAGCTTTGGCATTTGAAGCTGTGCGGGCGAAGATGTCGCGGGCCGCCGCTGCATCTCGCTTGAAGCGAACATCCGCGTCGTATTCGTTGACGATGGCAAACAGCATCGCCAGGACGCTGAAGTCGCGTCGTACTTCCTTATAACCGCGCCCCGCAAAGTCTTGGGGTGTGGTGATATTTTTGTCCGTCGCCACTTTGATCGCCTTGACCTCGTCTTCGATGGAGGCTCCCGAGATGATTTTGGACCAGGCGAAGGATTGGCCTGCTGGCGCGTCACTAACAGCGGGCGTTCCGCCTGTGGGGGCTTGTGCGACGGAGGCATTAGGGTTTGCGGGACGCTCGCCCTCGAGTCGTGCAAACACGTCTGGGAAAAAGACGCGTTCTGCTTTCGCGGCGTCGAATGTCGGTAGCTTCGCACGGTTAGCCGATTTACGACCCTGCCCGTTCGCAATCAGCGCCACTACCCCGACGATTAAGATTGCCGCGAGGAACCTGCTTATCGAACGCACGTTTCGCATGGAGTTGTTTCCCATTTTCGGAGGAGACTGTCGAACTGACACGCTCGATTATCAACGCAACTGCTGGCGGAGGCAAGCGTGACCGGCTGCACCAGCCACAGCACAATCACGTAGGAGCGTCCGCCGGTCGAAGGCTACTCCTCGCGCGACGCGATCTTGCGATCTCATGTAAAATCCCTCGCGGTCTGACGAACGGACGCGGTATCGGTGCCGGGGGTTATTGTAGTTCGAAAGAACCTGCCGTAGAGTAGCCACAGTCTGGCCGATGTCTGAATCGAACCCTGCGAATCCAAGAAATGCCCGAACAAAAGCGATTGCCCCGCAGCCCCGAACTCATGTCGCGAACGGATAGCGCGCTGTTGGTCGTTGATGTTCAGGAAAAGCTAATCGGACTGATCGCACAGCACGAGCGCATTGTTTGGAATATCGGGCGGTTGCTGGACGGAGCCAAAGCGCTCGGCGTCCGTGCGGTGGCCACGGAGCAGTATCCTCGCGGATTGGGCCATACGACCAAAGAGCTCGCGGATCGTCTGGGCGAGATTCCGGAAAAGCTGACCTTTAGCTGCGGCGGTTGTCCGGAAGTGTTTGAAGAACTTCGCGATGCTGGAATCTTCAAGATCCTGGTTGTCGGCATCGAAACGCATGTCTGCAT
>CAUJKL010000728.1 GCA_963204995.1 Planctomycetota bacterium
TTTGGACTGCGGTGACTTGTCACCGCTTTGCTCTCCAGTGCGAAGCACTTTTTCAGCATCACCGCAACTTACATTGGATAGCGAATAATTGGCTCCAAGTCGAAAAATACCAAAGCGGCGATGAATCGTCGCACTCCAAAAAGTGCAAAACTGGAACTAAGACACGGCCTGTTGCGTGAACGTGACGCTGCTATTGTAGTGATCCATTCGCGGCATTTCCTTTGCATTCACGGCATGTTGCAATCGTCGCAACGTACCGGAGAATGTATAGACTACACACATTCAACTCTGGAGGAGTACGATGATGAAAAAACGCCTACTTTTGTTTGTCGCATTTACACTCTTTGTCGGAAGCGGTCGTTTATCCGCCGTCGAACCGCAACTCGCCCACATGGTCTTTTTCACGCTGGCTGAAGATAACGCTGCCAATCGTGACACACTCGTCGCGGCCTGCCAACAGTACCTCAGCAACCACGACAGTACGGTTTACTTTTCTGCCGGTGCCATTGCCGATGACTTAATCCGCGAAGTAAACGATCGCGAATTCGACGTCGCGTTACACTTGGTCTTCGCCAATAAGGCTGCTCATGACGTGTACCAGACGCATCCTCAGCATCTGGAGTTTATTGAGAAGAACAAGCATCTCTGGTCGGGCGTTCGCGTATTCGACAGCTATATCCCTGCACCCACCCGCAATGCTCTTCCTGCGGCGGCCAAAGGATTTTCGGGAATGTTTCGAGGCGAAGTTGTCGGCAAGCAAGACGGCGGGATTGTTGTCGCCGTACAGGAGATCACCAACGTCTGGCAGCAAAGCAAGGCCGAAGAGCCCAAGTCACTCGTTGGCAAGAAGGTGCTTGTGATGCCGAGAGACGGGGCGGAACAGACTGTTCGCTTCGTTAACGCGGTGAAGGTCGGTGAATCGATCAAACTGGACGTTGGCAACAAGGAAGGCGACAGACTTATCATTCTGGAACTGTCGCAAGAGCAACGAGAGCGGGTGAAGGAGTGAAGTGGACAGGGCGATGGCTCTAGGGTCGGTAGCGTCCGGGGGCGTGAGGGGCTACTACCCAGTTCGCGAGCTGGCCCTTTCGACCGATCAGGGCCATGGCTTTTCTGTCATGATGCTCGCACTTGGTTATTGAGGCGACCTGTCCAAGCGAGTCCAGGGCCATTCGGAGGTAGTGGGGCCGTAGTGAGGGGGAGCCTAGATTTCGCGTTCGAACGGCAGCTTGGCGACATAGCCGAAGAACCAGAAGTAATAGTAGCGGTGCCAACTTTCTCTGGGATCGATACCATCTATTACCATCGACTCATCATCGATCACTATGACCATCGGTGCATGCGGCGACGCATGTGCGAGGATGTATTCGCGAAAATTCCTTTTCGCTTGTTCGACGAAGCCAGGATCAGCTCCGGACGGAATGTGGCGTTTGCTGACAAGGCACTTTGCGACATCTTCGACACCCTGCCTCTTCGTCGGTCCCCAGCAAGCCGCATAGGAGCAGACCAGTGTCACCACGATCACCAACGTCCTGACCGAAAACCTTGGCCGCCACCGCTTCGGCTTGTCGTGCTGAGTGCTCATGGGGCGGCAAGCTCCTCGATGAGCTGATTTCGCACGTCGGATTCAGCCGCTGCCTTCTTTACTTGATTCACAGCAGGCCGATTTACTGCATTAACTGCTGCCCATATTACGATCGCGATGCCCACAATTGCGACCAGGATTGTCTTGAAAACACTCGTTCTGTCTCGCTCGCTGGGCATGACGGCATTGTAGCAGCGGCGACACACAATCAAGGGAGTGCCGGTATCAAAATTCGCTTGCGTGCTGGGCGTCAATCCATTCTGATGACGCTTGGCTTATCCCTCGACGTTCTCGTTGGACGTACCTCGTAAGCTTGTGGATTTCTCATGCGTAGGAGTTGAGTATGAAGCTCTTGATTACCAAACTACTCGTCGTGTGTTTGATCGCGGTAGTTGCACCCCCATCCAGCTTCGGTTCCGAGAAGCTTCCCTTACGTGTCCTCTACTTGAGCCGCCAAAACGATGAATCGCGGACGACGTCCTTTGCCGACTTCCTGGCCGAGAAGTTTGCAAGCTGTAAGACAGTAGGACGCGACGATTTTACCAGCGACAACCTCGACGGGATCGATGTCGTCTTGCTTGACTGGTCGCAGAGTGAACGAGCTTCGCGTGAATACAAATCGCCGATTGGCCCATTGGAGAAATGGACTACGCCAACCGTGCTATTAGGGAGTGCCGGTCTGTTGATTGCAAAGCCGTGGAACGTCATTGGTGACGCTGGCTGAACTTGCTTGGAACCTTCCGCGTACGTGTTACGCGATCATGAGTTGTTTCGAGTGCCAGTTCCGGTGGATCTTTCGCGATCCGAGTCAGTCAACGTCCCCGATGCGTGGAAGCACGCCATCAAGGATGACAAGATTAGCGTTCTTCCTTTGGTGTCAGATCGGGAGAAGAAGTACCGTGATGGTTGGTGTACCTATACTTACGAGCACGTCCAAGCTCCCGCACTTGAAATCATCTGCGGCGGCATCAACGCGAAAACGCCACAGGCGTCCGCGATCTGGCGACAGGGGCACCTTCTGCACTTTGGCTTCGAGCAATCGCCTTCGGAGTTTAATGACAACGGTCGTGCTTTGCTGGTCAACTCGGTGTGTTACATCGCCAAGTTCACAGAAGACCGACCGATAGTCAGGCCACCGACGCACATACGACCGCTGGACCGATTCGTCATTGATCGACTGATCGGCAACACCGAACGCGACCTCGATACTTACTTGGATTGGTATTTCCACGACAAGACTCACGAACTTGTGCGTGGCAAGTCGCGAGAAGAGCTTGCGAAGTGGTATCTCGGCAATCGAGGATTCGTACGAGCCGATGAACGAGGCAAGTTTGTGATTGATGAGGATGCAAGACGCGTTGGCGTCGCCAACGATAGCCCAGAGTTTATCCCAACGCTAATCGCTCGTCTCGGAGAAGATTCTGGGGAGAATGGCCTCGCCCAGCAACTGCTCGCACGCTATGTCGCCGAAGGCCCCACGACGGACTCGTCAGCTCGCGTGTGGGAGTCATGGTGGAACGAGAATCAACCCTATCTCTTCTTTAGCGATACGGGCAGTTTTCGATGGTTCGTTGATCCGCTCGCAAAGAGCCGACAGATTCCGACCAAAGAACTGCGGGGGCCGTTGCGGGCAACCTTGAAGTGACCACAAGAGTGAAGGCGAGGACTCAATGGCCAGATAGGAGAGCCCCGTCATTTGATGTGGAGCAACCCGGAGTAGATAAGCCATAAGCACGCAAGGAACGATCACTATCAATGTCAAAAACATTACGTATCCCAGCGGATAGACGATTACTCTAATGAAACCAGGCGTACAAATCACGTTGCTGATCGCATTCACGTTCATCGGATTGGCCGTCTTCAGAGCAACAGCCGATGAACCACAAGACAAGTCACAGCCGAAGCTAAGTTTGAACGAGCAGATAAGGATTCAAGCAGCGAAGGGCAGACGAACTTTCGGCAGCTTGTTACAGATTCGCGGCGAGCCTGTGAAGAAATCGTGGGATAGGCTTCCAGCCTGTCATTTTCCTCGTATTTCTGACAGGCTGGAAGCCTATCCCACCCAATAAAATCACAGCCTCGGCGTGGAGATCGACGAAGAGTGATTCCTTTATCGCTACAAGATGATGACTTGATTGTCGTCTGGATGTGACACATGGAATATCCGTACCCCTACTCTCAACCGCCCGTGATGAGTTGGTGGAGTATCTCGCTGCACGCGTTGCTCCTCGGCCTTGCTCTACTGCCCATCGTCGGACTGTTTCGTCAGGCTCGCCGTCCCGTCCGAACGTCAGATGCCTGGCTTTGGACCGGCTGCTTGTTCTGTTTCCCGGTACTCTTCCTGGTGGCGATCCAAGCGGTCGCCGAACACTCGCGTCCGTTCCTGATTGGGCTGTTGATCTTCTCCGAAATTGTCGCTGCCGTGGCCGTGCTGATCACCGCCTTCCGGCTGTGGCGGCAAGGCAATGCCGTCAGTGCTGCGACGGTACTCGGTGGATTGATCGGACTCACACTCTTGGTGGCCATGTTATTGCCAGCGGTTCCGTCCGCACGCGAAGCAGCAAGGCGAATGCAGTGCAGTAACAACTTAAAGCAGATCATCCTGGGCATCCACAATTACCGCGATGAACATCACTTCCTGCCTTCGGCGGTCAGCACCAGCACGAATGAAGTGGAAACTTCGTGGCGAGTTTTCCTGCTTCCCTATTTGGAATCGACAAGCCTGTTCGAGCAGTATGACCAAACACAAGCTTGGGACGCGGACGCCAACAGTCGGGTTTCACGGCAAAAGCCCATGAATCTGACCTGCCCTTCAAATCCAATCGAGAAGGATGATTTGGGCCGTTACTACACGGCATACGCTATGCCGCTTGGGCCACACACGGCGTTTTCAAAATCGGAAACGCGGTCGTTGCCAGATTTAGCTACGGAGGCGACAATCGCAATCGTCGAAGCATGCGGTCGGAACATCGTCTGGACCAATCCCGATGACGTGAATGTATCCGTGTTGCCTGTCGGAGTTAATCGTCCCGGTCTAGCGAAGACAATGTCCGAAGGCGTCTTGTCTTCAACGCATCCCGGAGGAGCAATGGCGGCGAATCTCGATGGGAGCGTGCAATTCATCCCAAAAGGCATCGACCAGGAAGTGCTTCGTCAATTGCTCTCGCCGTACGAGGCTAGGTGAGTCGACGTCCTAGTGTTTTGGATTCATGACTTATCGTAATCGAGTCTGACCGTTGTGCGAGCTAGAGTATTACGATGCACCGACAAGCGAGCCGCCGCGTTTATCGGAGCTGCTGGCAGTCGTGGCAATTGG
>CAUJKL010000729.1 GCA_963204995.1 Planctomycetota bacterium
CTCCGAGGCCGTCGAATCCTTGCGGTTTAGTGATCGACGGCCTCGGAGGGCCATCGTACAGGTTTTCTCAGCATGTGGCCGAAGCGGTGCTGCTGTTGGCTCCGGCGCTGACGGTCCTGGTGCTCGTTAGCTCGCATACCGGCTTTACGCATCACTTGCGGTACGTCTTGCCGGTCGTGCCGTTCGGATTTATCTGGGCCAGTCGCGCGGCGGTGACTTTCGCGCGGGGCTATAACTGGCGATCGGCGTTGACGGCTTGCGGTTTGGCCTGGGGCATCTCAAGCAGTCTGTGTGCCACGCCTAATCATCTGGCCTACTTCAACGAGTTGGTAGGCGGCCCGACGAATGCCCATCACTATATGGGACTGGGGCCGATGGACAGCAATCTCGTCTGGGGACAGGACTTGTTGCGGCTGGCCGAGTGGACTCGCAACAATCCGTATGCTCGTCTGGACGGCGTGGCGTACGGAGGTTTGGGACAAGTCCGAAAGGCCGCCGGCATCACGGGAGCTTGGCCGCCTTCCGGCGAGATTCCGCCTGGCGAGATCGATGTCTGTGCGCGCGGCCCGCGACCGGGCTGGTATGCACTCAGCGTCTCGCGCGTGTTCAGTGAAAAGTCGGAACAGAATTACTTCCAGTATCTGAACCCCTTCACCACCATCGGCCATACGGTTTACGTGTATCACGTCACGCAGCACGATGCCGACCAGCTCTGGTACAAGTTGCACGGCGATCGGTATGACCGTAGCGACTGTGCGTGGCGTCGGTCGCCGCAGCCGGAGGAGGTGACCGAATGACGTACGAACGCCCGAAATCCCGAGCTGGCGCGGAACGCCTCGGTTCAGGGGTTAAGAACCAGAGCAGGGCAGTGCGAGTCTCCAGCGCCTTGCTGTTGGTCCAAGCCTCGCTGTTCGTATTCAGCATTCCCTGGAACTCGGTAACCTTCGACGAGGTGCAGCATCTGCCTGCGGGGATTAGCTATTGGCAGCAAGGCCGATTCTTTTCGTATCATCACAATCCACCGGTGACCAAGCTTTTGATGGCAATCCCCGCCGTGATCACGAACGTGCCGATCGACTATCAGCACTACTACTATCAGCCCGGCAGCCGTCATCCCGATTTTCTGTTTGGCAACGACTTTATGCAGGCCAATCGAACGCAATACCAAAGCGTATATGTTCGTTGTCGACTCGTGTCCGCCGCGCTGGCGGTGCTCGGTGGTTGGCTGATTTTTCAGTGGGGTCGCGACATGTTGGACGAGCGGGCGGCGCTGTTGAGCCAGACTTTGTGGACGTTCAGCCCGATGGTGCTGGCCCACGGCGGATTGGTCACGCCGGACATTGGGGCGACGGTCATTGGATTTGGAGCAACGTACCTGTTTTGGAAATACTTGCGCGATCCGAGGCCGGTGCGCGTCGTCGTGAGCGCGGTGGCGTTAGGGCTGGCGGTCGGCTCGAAGTTCACGCTCATTATCCTGCCTCCGATCTGGGTGGCGTTGGCCATCTTGGCGTTTTTTCAGCGCAGCGCGGAACAAGCGAAAGTTTGGACGGTGCGGGTGTTCTGCCTCGACGCCTTGGTTCTGACTTTCGTTTCGCTAATGACGCTCAACATCATTTATCTGTACGAAGGATCGGGGATGCCGCTGGGACGGCTGCAAGTGTTCAGCAAAGCGTTGACGGTGCCGGTCGATCCAGAAGTTCCCGACGGTCCCCGCACGAATCGTTTTTCTAGTGAATTCTGGAAGTGGATGCCGATCCCGCTGCCGCAGCATTTTGTGCTGGGCCTCGATCATCAGATGTACGATACGCGACCCGGCGAAGCGTACCTCGGCGGCGAGTGGCGGCACGGGGAAGGTTGGTGGTACTACTACCTGTATGCGTTCTGGGTCAAGACGCCCCTGGGGACGCTGCTGCTCGTGTGTGTGGGAGCTGTGAATCTCGTGTCGCGAGCTGTCACATGGTCACGGACGCCAGAGGCTGTGAAGCCGTCGCAAAATCAGCCGCACGCTCCGACATGTGGAAAGTTGGACCTCCTGGATGCAACCACGTTGGTCTTGCCGATCGTCGTCGTACTCGCCATGTTGAGCGCCAACACGATGCTCAACAAACACTCTCGGTACATGTTGCAAGTGTATCCGTTCCTATTCCTATTGCTCGGCTCGTTGGTACACGCGAGCGTAGGCCCGCTGACACGTTTCCGACGGTGGACGATCACGGCGGCCGTGACGATGAACGTCGTGAGTGTACTCGCAGTTCATCCGTTTTATCTGACCTACTTCAACGAGGCGTCAGGCGGGCCTCGCAACGGCTATCGGCATTTCGTCGACAGCAATGTGGATTGGGGCCAAGGTCTGGTGGCGTTACATCACTGGCTGAACGACAACCCAGTTGAAACGCCGGTGCAACTAGCGTATTTCGGGGCCGTTGACCCGGGTGTGTATGGGATCACGTTCGAACTTCCCGGAGTGCTTGAGGAGTCCGCGCTCGGCGGTCCGCGACCTGGGCTGCACGTCATCAGCGTCAACTATGTGGCGGGCAGCAGCTTTTCGCCACTCGATCCATCTGGTACAAGGCGTGGCATCCCGGAACATGGATACCGTTTCTATGAGCAACTTGAACCGACGGCAACGATCGCGAACTGCTTGCACATCTACGACGTTACGGTGGAACAGGCAAACCGATTGCGCGAGGGCACCGATCTGCCGTCCTGGTCGGAAGTGGATCGAATGACGAACTGAACGAATTCCAAACTGGATCGCCCGTTTTTGTCTACGAGAAGGAGTCGGATTGTGTTGCATTCGTCTTTGTCCCATCGGCGCACTGCATGGTTATCTGCCGCGCTGCTCCTGTCGAGCTTACTGGCGATCGGCTGTGGGCCATCGCCGCCGAAACCTGTCAACGTCACTGAATCGTTCGACGGAAATTCGTACGATCATGCGCAATGGCAGTTAGCGACTCCGAACGAAGCCGTGGGGAAGGTCGAGGTTGCGGATGCTGCCTTGCTCATCACCGCGCCACCGGCCGACAAAGCACGTCCGCAAATTGGCAACCACGGAAAGTTCTCGATCAACGGCGACTTCGAGATCAGTATGGACTTCGAGCTGTTGACTCCGTTGCCGGACGCGACACAAGACTACATCAACCTGGAACTGATTGTCACTGGCACCGACGGAATTGCTCACTTAAGCCGCGCCAATCACAAGGGGTCGGGCAACGGAGTTGTGGCTTACTTCAAACCGTCCAGTGAGTCCGGCAAGTCCGTTTGGAAACACTCGCCGACAACCGAGAAGAGCGGAACGCTAAAACTCGTCCGCCAGCAAGATCAACTCACGTTCCTTTTTCAGACGGCTGATGGTAGCCATCAGGAATCGGTCGCCACTGCATCGTTCGGCCTGGGACCAATCCACAAGGTGTCCGTCGCGCTGTCCGTATCCTCGCCGACAAAAGAGACATTGAAGGTACGCGTGGACAATCTGCGCGTAAAATCGGGTTCGGAAGATGGTTCGTGGCATGTCTCCGCCATCGTTTGGCTCATGCCGGGCGTTTTCCTGATACTCGGGGGCGTCGCGTTCTGGCTGTGGAAGACAGGCAAGTTAAGTCAACCGCCGAGTGCGACTGCCGAAGATGAAACAACTTAATGACTGTCAAACGCCAGGCGAGGAAGGGCAGGGGGGGCGAAGTGATACGAGCGTGTGTCGAGCCCGTGACGCGAACTTGCGTGAGGATCGACAGCGACCGCTCATCCCGGCGGAGCGTGACGGCTAGATTTCACCGCCACAACTGGTCGGCGTGTTCGTGGGTCTCCTGAATCAACTCTCGAGCCGTGCTCTGTGCCTTTTCAGTCTTGTCGGCAAACTCGCGCATGACGACCGGATCATAGGACGCAGCTACGAGCAGCAAGGCCAGTTTGCCGTAAGTCGACACGTTTGCCCACATGCTGCCGCTGTAAAACTTCATCGCGGTGCCGAACGACTTCTTAAAATGCAGCCGGCCCCTGCGGAAGTCGATCGACCAAAGTTCGTCCAGCATCAAGTGCGAGAGGAACCCAATCACGACGGCCGCCGCCTTGTACCAGCGCATCGTCATGTCCTCACACGAGCAGACAAGGAACGCCAGTAATCCGACCGTGGCGGCCGCCGGGATGCTGTGCCACATACCACGATGCACGGTGTACTTCTTGAAAATCGACGCGACGCCAAATCGAATCGCTACGTACAAGATCATCCCGGCAACGACCATCATCTCGTGCGACCAGCCTAGGTGCGAAAAGCGATCCATCATCAGCATCGGAACGACTGCGGCGGCAAACGACATTGTCTCGCGGACTGGCACGCCAGAGTCGCTGTCGAGGTCAGGTAGCATCCCCGATACACTGCATAGCCCCGCTGCCAGAACGCAGGTTTCGACAGTCGCGTGGAGATTCAAGTATCCGGCGGCTCCGTAACCGATGCCGATCACAGTGCTCGTCGTAATGTGAGTTCTAAAGTCTGCCATCGCTGCTAGCTAGAGCGGTCGGAGAGGAGAATTGGGCGGCGGAGTATACTGGCATCCGTGCAGCATACGAAGGGCATTCCTTTTGGGCTTGGAAGATCGACAGCTCTTCGGATACAGTCACGTCGCGCGTCTGGCTGCCAGCGCGTTTGAATCAATTGCCAATTTTTCCCGACTCCCCTGCCTTGCCTTCTCGAAAACATGGAAATCTACGACATCATCATGCTGGCAGTGCTAGCCGGAGCAACCCTGTTTGGCGCTTGGAAAGGACTAGCGTGGCAAATCGCTTCACTCGGTGCGATCGTTGCAAGCAGCTTCGTTGCCTTGAAGTTCGACACACCACTGGCCGAGTCGCTTCCCGTAGGACCGCCCTGGGACGTGCCGTTGTCTTGGGTGATTCTATTCGTGGGAACTTCCTTCGTGATTTGGGTGGTGTTCCGTTATGTATCCGACTTCATCGATCGGCTCAAATTGAAGGAGTTTGATCGCCAGATCGGCGCCATCTTCGGTCTCGCCAAGGGTGTTCTGATTTGTGCGATTGTTACGGTGTTTCTGGTGTCGCTGGTGGAGCCAATCCGGGCACCGATCCTGCGTTCTTACTCGGCATACTACATTGCGGTATTCCTCGACAAGGCACATGCCTATCTACCGAACGACATTCACGACAAACTCGAACCCGTGATTCACTCGCTCGACGAGCGGCTCGGAGATCATGGAACGGCACATCCCGAGGCGGCGGCAACTCAAGCCCCGCAGGATGTTCAGCGAACGATCAACTCGTACTTCGAATCGGCGGGAAACGGCCTGACCGAGCGTCTTCAAGAATCCGTCACCGATCAGTTCCGCGAGCGATTTCAAACCACACCGGAGCAGCCTTCCGGTGACGGTCGCTTAGTTCCGTTCGAAGAGTGGCGGCAGGCCTTCGAGCGGCTTCCAAACTCATCCGGCAACAGCACTCAACGCTAGGTCAGGCTGGTCTCTACAGAGCGTCATATCGAGAATGGCCCAGCTGTAGGGCAGCAGAGCCGCGAAAGTCACCATGCCATTAAACCAAGGGAAAAACGACATCCTAACCGAACATAAGAAACATTATCGGACGTTGTGGGGTGGTTTCCGGGGAACTGGTTCTGAAGCCCACTGCCGGTGTCTCGCAAGGTTCGCAGGTAGACTTCACGCTGCTGTTGGCATGGGACCAGTTGTGGTTTATTCCCGACCGTTGTGCGTGTCAGGGTTCGTGCTGAAAGAGAGATTGTGATGGCGACTGCGTTTGACGCCCGACGCACCTTTTACCCGGCTTCGAGTTGCGCCTGATCGAGTTGTTTGAGGCAGCCGATCGCTGGGAGAAGCCGGCTCGCAGCTAGTCGGCGCTCGTCACGGTCGCTTCTTCGAGAAACACGCCCATGCGGCGGAACTTCTCATACCGCTGCTGAACCAATTCGTCGGTCGGAACGGCTCGCAACTCGTGAAGTGTTTTCATGAGATACATCTTCAGGTGCGAGGCCATTCGATGTGGGTCTCGGTGTGCGCCTCCCAGCGGTTCGGCGATCACGTCGTCGACGATCCCGAGTGCTTTCAAATGCGGTGACGTGAACTTCAAAGCATCGGCTGCTTTGGACGCGAACTCGTGACTCTTCCAGATAATTCCGGCACAACCTTCGGGGCTGATGACAGAGTAGTACGCGTTTTGAAGAATTGCGATCCGATCCCCGACACCAATCCCCAAGGCTCCGCCGCTACCGCCTTCGCCGATGACAATGCAGATAATGGGCGTATTGAGTCTCGACATCTCGTACATGTTCTCGGCGATGACTTGAGCCTGGCCGCGTTCTTCAGCGCCGATTCCCGGATAAGCACCGGGAGTATCGATCAGGCAGATGATCGGCAGACCGAACTTGGCCGCCATGCGCATCTTGCCCATCGCCTTGCGATAACCTTCGGGGTGAGCACAACCGAAGTAACAGGCACTCTTTTCTTTATAGGTACGACCCTTCTCGTGGCCGACGACCATGACCTTATATTGATCAAGCTTGGCAAAGCCGACACGTATCGCCTGATCGTCGCCAAAGTGCTTGTCACCGTGCAGTTCGACAAACTCGTCAAAAGCGAGCGAAACATAATCAACCGTATGCGGTCGATTCTTGTGTCGAGCGACTTGGACGGTTTGCCAAGGGGTGAGATTTGCGTAGATCTTCGCGGTCAGATCCGCGATCGCTCGTCGCGTCTTGCGAATCGAGTCTTCGATCTCGGGAGTCTTCTCCGTTTGCTCTTCCAACTCGCGCAGCTGGCACTGCAACTCGTAGATCGGTTCTTCAAACTCAAAACCAGGTCCTGGAGCTTCCATCGTCACTTATCGCTTTCTTGTTTTGTGAGTCAACTTTCGGATTCTTCGGAATCATCGGCAGACGCTTCGACCGTCGCGGCTGGCAGCTTCGGAGCCACCTTAAAAGGTTTCTGTGCGCGAAGTTCCTTCATAACTTCGGCCATCGAACTGGGGCGGTCGTCTGCCTTCTTAGAAATCATTTTGCGAATCAGTGCCGCCAGTTCGGGCATCACATTGTCGTTCTGAACGACCACCGACGGAATTCCCGCCGTCAAATGCTTCTGTAGCAGATCATTCGGGTTGTCGCCCGTGTACGGCGGTTTGCCACCGAGGAGTTCGAAATACAAGCAGCCAAGTGAGTAGATATCCGCGCGTCCATCCAGCGGCTGTCCGCGGATTTGCTCCGGCGACATGTAACTGCGCGTACCGCGAATCACCTTTTGCTTGCCGAACATTCTGGACAACATGCCGGTGGCGGCCTTTCGCGAGATCGTAAAGTCAATCAGCTTGATCACGCCCTTCTCGTTCAACAAAAAGTTATCCGGCTTGACGTCGCAATGCACCCAGCCCTTTTCGTGCATGTGCCCGAGCGCGAGTGCCATCTGTTCGGCGATCTTTGAGAACTGAACATGAATTCTGACCGGGTTTTCACGCATCGCCTGCTTGACGTTCAAAATGCTGAAAACGTCGAGAACGAGGTATGCAATCTGACCTTCCATGTTGAATTCGTGAATCCGAATGACGCTGGGATGCATCAGCGAGTGACCGACTTCGAATTCGTGCTTGAGCAGCCCAATCTCATCTTTGTTCCCCCAATGATCGGGGCGCAGAATTTTCAAGACGAAACGTTCGGTCTTGTCGCGAACGGCCTCCCAGATTTGACTCGAATTACCCGAGCGGATGTACTTCGTGAGTCGATAAGGGCCGAGAAAGTCTGGGAGTTGCGACACGTTGCGACCGCCACAAAGAGATTAAGACAAACAACGCCAACAGTTTAGATGAACCTCCACAGCAGGGAAAGAGCGGCGAGAGGGCTGTGAGCGATTTGCCCTGATTACGACTGGTCGGGTTCGCAGCTACCGATTCGCGAGCAATGCTGCGTACACGCGGCGAATTTCGTTGGTCATGTGCTGATGTCGAAACTGCTCGGTAAATCGCTTTCGCCCAGCTTCGCCGAGTCGCGTTCGAAGGTCGGCATCGCTCGCCAATTGAATCATGGCGTCGCACATCGGCTCGATCGACTTCGGCTCGAGCAGAAAACCAGTCTCACCCGAGATTACAACTTCGCGAGCTCCGTCGATGTCGTAGCTAATAGCCGGCTTACCCGCGATTAACGCTTGCGGCAATGCTCGCGCCAGCCCCTCTCGCAAGCTCGCATGGACCAACACGTCCATCGCTCCAACCAATTCTGGGATCTGAGATGGCGGAACCAGTCCTGTAAAAACGACGTGCTCTTCAAGCCCTGCTGCGTAGATCATTTCGTCAAGCCACTCGCGTAACACGCCATCACCCACGAACAAGAATCGAAGGTTCGGGGATTGCTTCACCGCTCTCGCCGCCGCCGCCACAACGTATTCGTGTCCTTTCAGATGAAACAACCTCGCGATCTTGCCGACAACAACATGCTCGGCGGTAAATCCCAGCTCAGCGCGCACTCGGTCACGATGTTCGTTCGCATGCAGAAACGGTTCGACATCCATCCCGCTGTAGATGGTTGTGAACATCTCGCTGGGGGCAACCTTCGCATTCACCATCAAGTCCGTCATCGCGTCCGCGACGCTGATCAGTCGATGACAACGACGCGCGGCGTACTTCTCGCACTGCCGAAACAACTCGCGCGCCCCCCTGCCCTGATAAGGATGAAACGGCGCACCATGCACGGTATGAACGATCGCGGGTAGGTTCAGGGAATGAGCCGCCAAACGCCCCAGCACGCCGCCTTTGGCGCTGTGAGTATGAACTACATCCGGTTTGAAATCTCGCAGGATGCTCTTAATTGCGAAGTAGCTCTTGAAGTCTCGCCACGGATGAATCGTCCGGCGCAAAGAAGGCACATAGGCAACAGGCACGCGCTCCCCCCTGCCCTGCGTCAGCAGATCGCCTTCTGGTCCAATCGCAGGTCCGGTGATCAGCAGCACGTCGTCACCATGATCGCGCACCAAGTCCTCGCAGGTGAAAAGTGTGTTCTCCTGCGCGCCACCGACAATCATGCGTGTGATAACGTGTGCGATCCGCATTGGCATCAAACGTTGAAGTTCACCTTGAGCAAGTACAGTCCCTGTGGCGGTGCCGTTGCGCCCGCAGCGCGGCGGTCCTGCTTCGTGAGGACTTCTCCCGGCCAGTTTGCAGTGCGATTTCCTTTGCCGACTTCGACCAGTGTCCCGACGATGTTTCGCACCATGTTATAGAGAAAGCCGTTCGCTTCGACTTCAATCACAATCCTTTCGCCGTGGTCCGTCATGCGGCGCTCGACTACGATGTCGTGAATATCACGCACGGTACTAACTCGCGGCGAACCGGAAGTTTCGTAGCTCTTGAAGTCATGCTCGCCAAGTAACGCCTGGGCACCCGCGTGCATCGCCTCGACGTTCAAGGGATGCCACAACTGCCACACGTAATGCCGAGCGAAGACGTCGCGAATGGGATTATCGTACAGCAGATAGCGATAACGCTTCGAGACGGAATCGTTGATCGCATGAAAACCTTCCGGAGCCTCTTCGACCGACCGAATCACCATATCGCGAGGTGTGTTCGCATTTAGCCCGCGCAGCAACACGTCCGTCGAGTGCTTACTGTTCGTCGGCCAGCAGGCGACTTGCCCAATGGCGTGGACGCCGGCATCCGTCCGACCGCTGGAAGTGATCCGAATCTCTTCTCCCGTGATCTCGCGAATCGCGGCTTCGAGCTGGCCTTGCACCGTCCGCTGCGTGGGCTGCCACTGCCAGCCGGAGAAGTTGGTTCCGTCGTAGGCGAGTGTCAGCTTCAGGTATCGCATCAAAGACCGCGCATGCAGCGTCACTAAAACTCGGGGCCACTCCCCTGCCCTTTTGATCAGGCTGACCTCAACGCGTCAAACGGCAGCTTGGCTCCGCACGAGCAACTCGGCGACTTGCACAGCATTCGTGGCTGCACCCTTTCGCAGGTTGTCACTCACGCACCAGAACGCCAAGCCATTTTCAAACGACAGGTCTTCGCGGATTCTACCGATGAAGACATCGTCTTTGCCGCTACACGAAAGAGGCAACGGATACAGCTTCGCACCCAGGTCATCCAATACCGTGATCCCAGGAAACTCGCTAAACAACTTCCGCGCTTCGTCGACCGTGATCTTGCGTTCGGTCTCGACCAAAATACTCTCGCTGTGACAATTCGTTACGGGAACTCGAACACACGTGGGGCAAATACGAATCGAATCGTCATTGAGAATCTTTTGAGTTTCCCACACCATCTTCATTTCTTCCGAGGTGTAACCCGCGTGTTTCGGGCCGCCGATGTGTGGGATCAAGTTGAATGCAATGGAATGAGCGAACGTCGAGTGCTTGTAAGGCTCTCCTGCCAGTGAAGCACGGCTGCTCTCTTCGAGTTCTCGCTCACCCGCAACGCCAGCTCCACTGGTCGCCTGGTACGTACTCACGATGACTCGCCTGATGGTGGCCGCATCGTGGAGCGGCTTCAACGCGACAACCATCTGTGTTGTCGAACAGTTTGGACTGGCGATGATCCCGTCATGTTTCTCGATAGCCTCAGGATTGACCTCGGGAACAACCAGCGGAACATTATCTTTCATCCGCCAGTAGCCGCTCTCGTCCACCACGACAGCACCGCGTGCCACGGCCCAGGGAGCGAATTCCTCGGAAACCTCGTCGGGTGTGCTGGCGATGACAAGCCCGATTCCTTCGAAGGCCTCGGGACAAAGTTCTTCCACCGTGTGCTCTGCTCCTTTGAACATCAGCTTTGTGCCGGCGGAGCGTGCGGAGGCCAGAAACTTGATCGTCTTGAACGGGAATTGACGCTCCTCTAGCAATTGACGAACAATGCTCCCCACCGCGCCGGTCGCGCCCACCAAAGCCACATTCTCGTACACCAATCCGTCCTCCAAGCACAGGTTTGTCTAAGTAACATAGTGTCAAACTCCTGAGTATAGACGGCAGTGCGTTTACTTCAATGGAGCGGGTTCGCCGAGTAGAATGATCCAACGCAGTGTGCATCCACCCCAGCCAGTAGAAATCACTCCCCCCGAAAGCGACTTAATGATCGTCACGCTCGATGGCCCGGCTGGGGCTGGAAAAAGCACTATCGCACGTCAGCTCGCCGATCGGTTGGGGTTCGCGTTTCTTGACACCGGAGCAATGTATCGGGCGGTAACGCTCGTCGCCGTGCGAAACCGCGGCCCCTGGGACGATCCGCAAGCACTCGCGGAGCTTGCTCGGCAATGCCAGATTGAAATGGAAGGAGGCCGCGTCCATCTGAACGGCGAAGACGTCAGCGAGCTAATTCGGCTGAACGAGGTCACTTCGCATATCCACTATTTGGCCGACAACTGGGCCGTTCGTGAGCGGATGGTCGCCCTGCAACGTGCGTTTGCCGAAGGCAAGGATATCGTGACCGAAGGGCGTGACCAAGGCACGGTCGCATTCCCCAAAGCTGACTGCAAAATATTTCTCACGGCTTCCCCAGAAGAACGGGCGCGGCGACGTGTCCAGGAACTTCAGGCTCGCGGTGAGCAGGTCTCGGTCGCCGAGGTACTCGCTCTGCAAAACGAGCGCGATCGTCGCGATTCGACTCGCAAAGTCGGCCGGCTCGAGCCTGCTCCCGATGCGATCGATGTATGCACGGATGGTATGTCACCCGACGAAGTCGTCGAACAGCTCGTCGAAATCGTCCGAGAGAGGATGCAGCGGACGGATGGCTGAGAGATCTCTCACACAACGGATCGGTTATGCCGCCGTCCGCACGTTCGCTCGATTTACGGGCGTCGTCGTGTTCCGGATTCGCTGCCGGGGGCGGCAGAATATTCCAGGCAGCGGGCCGCTCATCGTTTGCGCGAATCATCAGAGCTTTCTCGATCCGGCGCTCATTGGCTGCTGTTTCGATCGTCGCCTTAACTATTTGGGCCGCAAGTCACTGTTTCGTTTCGCACCAGTTCGCCTGTTTCTTTCCTTTCTCGATGCGATTCCACTGGACCGCGACGGACTCGGGCTGGCCGGACTGCGTGAGTCGATACGGCGTATTAAGAACGGCGAGGGCGTGCTGCTGTTTCCTGAAGGAACGCGAACGCACGACGGGTCTGTACTCCCATTACAACCGGGCTTCTGCGTTCTCGCGAGGCGCGGAAATGTGACTATGCTGCCCGTTGGGATCGATGGCGCGTTCGACGCCTGGCCGAGAACGGCAAAGCTACCGACCGCTAGTAGGATTCATGTTTGCATTGGCGAGCCGCTTTCGCCAGACGAGATCAGAGAATTGGACGACGAGTCGCTAGTTGCCGAAGTCGAACGGCGCATTCGAGATTGCCATCAGCAGGCGAAAGTGGGTAGAAGCCGCTGACAGCACGAACTGGCCCCCTGCCCTCTTGGTATGTTGCCAGCCTGTTAGGCTCCTTTTGCGAGCAGCATCTCGAAGATCACGCTTTGGAACTTTGCCTGAAGCTCTGGACTGTTGAGATATTGGGTCATTTGGTTCTGATGTACTTCGCTGCTGTCCATTACAGCCTCATCGAGAGCCGCTGCAAAATCACCTAACATTGCTTGCTCGGCGGAGTTGTTGGCGCAAACTGCGTATGATGATGCTATGAGCAGTGTGAATGTCAAATCAGTTTGAAACAGGTGGAAGCGTTGCTCGCTCGGGCGGGGGCGTTGCCCGTCGAGGCGGAAGAGGCTGTCGAGAAACTGCTGAATGTCGTCGAGACGCTCTGTGCCGATAAGAACGAACTGACCGAGGAAGTCCAGCGACTAAGGAAGCAACTCGAACAGAAGAAGAAAGACAAAACACACGCCGCTGGCAAACCGGATGACGACCAAGCGACTCCACGACACTCGAATCACTCCTCCGAAAAGCAACGCCGCCAACGTAACCAGAAGCGTCGCGCAGCACGCGACCGCCGCTCGTTCAAAGACGTGCCGATTCACGAAGAAGTCGAGTGCCCGGTCGATCCCGCCACGCTGCCGCCCGATGCGGTGCGAGTCGCAGACGAAACGGTCATCGTCCAGTCCGGACTTGCCTCGACCGCTTATCAACAGACGGATGATACATCGGCGCGCGTGAAAGGCCAGTTCTGGCACACGCACATTCTTTGCAATCCGTAGTATGCTGCGTACTTCATGCAGCCTCACAAAGATCGGCTGACGTTGTTGGATGGTTGATTTGGCAGCGGCAACACGCAAGTCCGCACAGCGATCGAACACGCGACGGCGATTGTGCATTATCGGCAGCAGACGGCGGTGCCCGTGATCGACACGTTGGTGTGTGACGACGCGGGTCAGTTCAAGTTGCTGACGACGAAGTTGGCGGCGTGTTGGATTCACGATGGCCGTCATGACGAGAAGTTGTCTCCGATGGTGCCGCGTCATGCGGCCTCGTTGGATTCGTTTCGGCAGCGCTATTGGGACTACTACGAATCGTTGCGACAGTATCGAGCGATCCCGAGTGGCGAGCGGGCCGCGTCGTTACGCCTGGAGTTCGATGAATTGTTTGCGAGCCGCACCGGGTACGCGGCATTGGATGCCCGGATCGCCAAGACGGCGTTGAAGCGAACCGAGTTGTTAACGGTGTTAACAGATCCGTCGGTTCCGCTGCACAACAACGCTTCGGAGTTACAAGCCCGCGTGAGCGCTCGTCGTCGCGACGTGAGTCTGCATAGTCGCAGTCTGGCGGGCGTTCGTGCGAAGGACATTTTCACGACGCTCGTGCAAACCCCCAAGAAGCTCGGCATCAGTGCCTACGCCTACCTCCGCGACCGCCTCCGGAAGCGATTCGAGCTAACTTCCCTGGCAGATACCATCAAGGCCGCAGTCGAAAAAGCACGACTGCTCGCTGCTAGCCCGTGAGAAGATACAACCGTCTTTTGCTTTGGCAAGAGGGTTCGTTTTTCCCAAGTGTCGAACATGCAATGTCGCCGTCATGTCGAAGCAACGAGTGCCTACGGATTGCTTACGGCCATGCAATGCCAACAAAAAGAGGACTCGGAGCAAGTTGCTCTAAGCCCTTTAATTCGTAGTTCCTGCGATGTCCGCAGAGGGTCCGGATCGAGTTGCCCCTCTAGGATTTGAACCTAGACTAACTGATTCAGAATCAGTTTATATGCTTAGGCATACTGATTGACGGTTGTTGACTGACGTTGATAAATGCAGGATAAGCGCGACTTCATTAGTTGATGGTGCAACACCAAAGTTGCTCGAAATTGACGCCAGTTGTTGCACCGATGTTGCACCAAGTGGAGTCAGTTATGCAACGCAAGGCACCCAGAACACTGCATTTCAACAAATCTGCGATTGAACAGTTGCACCCGCCTGATGATGGGCGTGAGTACCATTACGACACGAAAACGCCCGGATTGGCGGTCTGTGTCACTAAGGCCGGAACGAAGACGTTCCATCTGGTCCGCAGAGTCGAATCAAAGGTGGAGCGAATCCGCTTAGGTGGCTTCCCCGAGGTCACGGTCGATCAGGCACGTAAACAAGCCGATCGGCACAATGGCAAGATTGCCGAAGGCGTGAACCCCAACGATAGGCAACGAGCAAGGCGTGGTTTGGTCACGCTCAAGGAAGCGTTCGACGAATTCCTAGAGCAGCCGACGCGAACCAAGAACAAACGACCCAGAAGCGAGAAGACCGTACACGACTACCGCCAGCAATTCGATAGTTGCCTGGAGCCCTGGAGTTCTCGGAGTCTCACGAAGATCACGCGCAAGGATCTTGAGAAGCGGCACAGCGAACTTGGCGAGCAGAACGGCATCTACCAAGCCAACCGCGTACTATCGCTCCTAAAGGCGGTGTTGAACTTTGCTGTCGATCAAAGCTACCTGGACGTGAATCCAGCGACACGGCTGCGGAAATTTACCGAGGAAAGCCGCGATCGATTCTTGGAAGCCGACGAGTTCCCGCGATTCTGGCAAGCACTTGAAGACGAGCCGAGTGAGAAGCTCCGCGACTTTTTCAAGGTGTGTCTATTCACCGGACAACGACGCGGCAATGTCGCTTCGATGCGTTGGGATGACGTCAACCTCGATTCAGCATCTTGGACAATTCCGAAGACCAAGAGCGGCAAGCACAGCGTACCGTTGACGATGGCAGCGGTGGAGATCTTGAAGCGGCGTAAGGCGGTAGCTGGTGACACCGAGTACGTTTTTCCTGGCAGGCATGGACGCGGACACTTAGCCGATCCGATGCGTGCTTGGCGAGGCATTCTCGAAAGAGCAGGCATCGACGATTTGCGGATTCACGATTTGCGTCGAAGCATGGGAAGCTGGCAAGCGATCACGGGCGCTTCGTTGCCGATGATCGGTAAGACGTTGGGCCATACGCAAGCGCAAACAACGGCAGGTTACGCACGCCTATCGGCCGATCCTGTTCGTGCTGCGATGGAAACGACAACGGCTGCCATGATGGACGCGGCGAAGCCTGAGAAGAAAAGCGGCCGGAAGTCGAAGCAGATCGCGGAGGGCAACGGCAATGGGTAAGCACAAGGCTGACGAGAAATTCCGAGCTGTTGATATCAACGAGCGAGGCGAGCTTGTTGCTGCTGATGATGGTAGCCCCCTGCCCGATTTTTTGACGACCTGCGTTGATAATCCACTTCTCGCGGCACTTCGGAGCGAGAAGATTCTAAAGGCCGATCCCGCACCATTGGACCAAGTTAATTTGCTTCGCAAACTCGCTTCGCCAACGTCGTCACCGGATGAACTGCGACGTATGAGCGATGAGGTAGAACGGCTAG
The DNA here is from genome assembly GCA_963204995.1 of Planctomycetota bacterium. Lineage (GTDB taxonomy): Bacteria > Planctomycetota > Planctomycetia > Pirellulales > Pirellulaceae. The sequence continues at coordinate 15,745 of CAUJKL010000729.1, forward strand.
GATTCGACGCCCCTGGAATCGATCGCGAAGCATGGTTTGAGCTTGCGAGGGTAGTGGACTTCCGGCCGGATTGTTTACCCTTCGGGAAAGTGTCAGACGAGCAACAGATACTTAATGCCGTTAAGGCTTGGGTTGCTTCCGAGAAGTCTAAGGCCGCGAGAGAGCGGGTAAGGGCGAGACTCGCGGGGCAGGCGAATGATCCCATCGGCAAAGGCGATGAAAGCGGCGAGCAGAAGAGGCGGCCGAGACGCAGTGACGACGAGTGGGATAATTCGCTTATTGAATTTGAGAGCGATCAAGAGGACCGTCCGTCGCTAACTGGATCCGAGTGGGCAGTCGAAAACGATCTAAAACCGAACACGGTAAACGTAGCTTTCAACAAGGCTCGAGACCGGCGTGATGTTGCAAAGGCGGCAATTGCTAAAAACAGTCGCGAGCGATCGAAAGCGAGGCCGCTTGATTAACCGCTAATCACGTCGAATCACTTTCCGAAAACTTTCTTGACCCCGCAGGACTCAATGTTTTGCGGGTTTTTTCGTGCGCTGTCGAGAACGTGATTTGCTCGCTAATCATCTTGATTCATGTTTTGGGAAATCGTGTGGGATGTTCTGAGAGTTGACGTTAGGTGATGCAGTGCGACAGACCCTACAGAAAGGTAAATCGATGGCAACCAAGCAACTCGAATCGCTCTCGGAGCGAATCCAAGACGACGACGAAGATAAGCTTCTGACCGAGAACCAAACGGCGGACCTGATGACGATACAGCCTCAGACTCTGTCCGTATGGCGAACAACAAAACGGTATGACCTGCCCTACGTGAAAATCGGGCGGGCTGTTCGGTACAGGCGTTCAGACGTGATGGCGTTCATCGAATCGCGAATGGTGACGTCTGAATAATCTCCCATCACCAGCCCGGCCGTCGGTGCATGAAAATGCCCGGCAACGAGTCGCATCGTCACCGGGCAAAACTCAAGGAACCAATTCAGTGGAACTAAACTCTACTGCATCGTCAATCGACGTGCAATCGTCGCCGATCATCCTCCCTCCCCTGGATGCTCGCATCGGCCAGTCTCACGTCGATCCGACCGACATCGAAAACGAGTCTCATATCACCTGGCTGCGAGATCCGGCGGAGCTGCGATGCTGCTACGTGCGCGAGGGTGTCAATCTGCGGTGCTCACGCATCGGACGTATCGCCCAGCATCGTGACGGCGGATTGATCGCGTATGCGGTGCTCGATCGCGATGCTCCACCGCTATGTGGATGCAAGGGCGTTTGGATTCGTCGCACATTTTGGATTGCAGAGAATGATCCGTACGCATCGGGTGGATATCCGGCTGAGGCGATTGATCCGCAGACAATTGCGCCGCGAGTACCGGGCATGGTGACTAGCCGTATGCTCGCCTCGTTGGACGAATTGCAATCGACGGGAATAAGCACGGAGGGTGAACCGTGCTGCTAGATCACCATCTTGCCGACCTGCGCTCGAGCGGATTGACCGACCAGACGATTGAGCAGAGCGGCATCTACAGCGAATCCGACCCGGACAAGATCCGGCGGATTCTGAATTGGAATCGATCGGCCAACGAACTCGGTTCGTGCTGCGTCTATCCATATCGGAAATTGAACGGCGAATTGAATGGATTCGCAATGGTCAAGCCGGACTCACCAAGAGTCGTGGAAGGTAAAGCACACAAGTACGAACATCCGATTGGCGTTTCGTCAAAACCCTATTTTAGTCCGCTCGCGATCGCTGAAATCGAAGATCGATTCTATGGCGTTCTAGGATTTACTGAAGGCCAGAAGAAAGGACTTGCAGGCGACCAAGCTGGCATTCCTTTCATCGGCTTAACTGGTCCTTGGGGATGGATGGAAAAGGACAGTAATCCGTGACAGCTCAACGCTGATCTAGCCGCGATCAATTGGAGTGGACGCCACGTTCCGATTGTTTTCGACACCGATCCGAGACACAACTTCTCTGTTAATTTTGGACTCGCCGAACTCGCTCGTCTACTTCACGAGCGCGGTGCCAAGGTGATGGTCCTTACGCTCCCAGTTGGCCAACGAGATCCCGATGGCATCCATGCAAAGGTTGGACTCGACGACTTCATTCTGACGCATGGTGTGAAGGCATTTCACCAGATCATGGCGGAGAGCAGGAAGCAACCTACAGCCCCTATCGATCTTGATTCTTACAGGGAACACATCGGCCGAAGTCGCATCGAATCGCTTCCCAATCCCGGCGTTTATTCCGACGGTTCACCTCCTGGCGCTGGCAAGACGTTTGCAGATCTTGAGGCCATGAAACGGGTAGTCAAGAGTCTTCTGGTTCTTCCATCACACTCCAATTGTCGTGAGGTGGAATCGCTGTGTGCGTCGCACAATATCGATGCAGTGGCCTACCCCGAAATCTCGCGTAAGACCTGCGACAACTACGACGAAGCCGAACGCGCTCTTGATGCTGGTCTATCAGTTTCGCAAGCTATTTGTCCGGGCTGCCGATACAAGGACGGATGTATTTATCAATTCGTCTTGAAGTTGGCGGATAAGTCAAATCATCGGATAGCTACTCATTGCCGTGCTGGTCTTTCCTTTGACCAAATTGCGAATGGTCGAGAGTACATTTCGATTCACGAAGATCCGACCGACGTCTTACGACCTGGCTTCAATGCTTCATCTGGTTTAGGCAAGGTTGCTCGCGTTGCCGATGAGGCCATCACGCTATCGATACGGCGGCAGTCTAGTGAGAATCCCGACCGTAGTGAGGAATACTTCTTCCGTCGCATGTACGATATTTCGATCCAACTGATTGACCAATTGGCATCGACCGCGACAACCACAATCTTGGAACTTCCGGTATCGGCTGCGATGCAACGCGGGTCCGATCGACGGTTGATTGAGGCGATGGAATCAACAGGCATTTGGACAAACAGCGATCCTCTACAGCTGGTCAAGATGTTAGCCGCCGGTGAAGCCGACGAACTCGTTGTTAGGGTTGACGACATCTTCACCAAGGGTGGCAAAAAAAGAACTGAGAGATCACTCTGCGTCGTCAAACAGACTCAGTTGCCCACCAACTCGGTCACATGGATATCTGACGCCACGTCTCACCATGACGACCTGGAGGCGATGGCAGGACGATCAATTCAGGACATGACACCCGCAGGACGTCTTGAGAGTCGACACCCGCTCCTACAGATCGCTGGCGACATCACCAAGGCCACGTCTCGGCCCAAGGTGCTTGGCATCATTCGATCTATTCTGTCGCAACTGCCACACAACAGGGTCGGCATCATTTGTCACCGAGAACACATTTCAGCCGTCGACGGCACTGCTAGAAAAGATCCGGTCCTCGAAGACGAATTCCGCAGTCTGATTTCCCGAACGGATTACTTTCGATGTGGCGAGAGTCGAGGCTCAAACGCCTTTATTGACGATTGCGACTTCCTACTGATCCTTGGCACTCCCCGAGTTCCCCCGCCGGCAATCAAGGATCGGCTCTTTCAACTCGGTCTAGCCAAGGCCGCGGCGAGGGATGCCAAATGGGTTGGATGGGGTCGAGATTACTGGTCAGCCGTCACTACGTCCGGCAAGCGAATCACGGTCAAGACGTTCGCCTACAGAGATCGTGATTGGCACCGATCACATCAATCGATTGTCCAAGCTGAATTGATTCAGAGCGTAGGTCGAGGCCGCTCAATTCTCGAAAATGGAATTCCGACAATTGTTGTCACAACCGAAAATCTTGGTCTGAAAATTCTCGACATCGAACTTTGTCCGCTCACAAATTCACAAATTGAGATCATTTCCGCGATGGAGTTGCTAAGTGGCGAAAGTCCTAAAGGGATAGAGGCCGGATTAAGTGGTGAAAGTGCTA